>JACQVM010000115.1 GCA_016209785.1 Candidatus Melainabacteria bacterium
ACTTTATTGGAGTTCCGTTGCTGTCATAACTAAACTTACGCACTGAGCTATCAGGATAAGTTATTTGTACTACGTGATCATTGATAAACTCAAGGATTGACTTGTCTGGTTTTTTTTCAACATGTTTAACAGGTGTCCCTGAGTCTAATTTGAGCCTTGGTAACTCAGGCAGCAAGGTTGAATTGGCAATTTTGAGGCAATCGCTGCGGACAATTTGCCCTGGCCAATCCAAATGATGTATATTCTGAGTAGCAGTGTCACAGTTGCCGCCAAGTTCTAAGTCGTGTGTCTTGCTAGCAAAGGCAGACGCACAAGGAAACTGGTCCAACGGCCCAGAGGTTTCGTAATTACGCATAAACATCCCCCATTAGCTGGAGGTATGGTAATTCAAGCTTTAAGCAACGTCATTGGTGCAATTCCCCTAAATTGCGTGAGAATCCCATACCCGCTTGGCTTGTCTAAAAAATTCTTCAAGCTGTGTAGTATCCTTGGCGTCGATGACTGTACTTATGTCCTTAAGTCTTCTAGCAAAGTCTTCCAAAACAGGCACAACTTGAGTCTGGTTTTGCAGCAAAATTTCTTTCCATAGTTCTAATGGACTTCCCATAAGGCGGGCAATTTGTTTGAAGCTAGTCCCTGAAAGAGCCAAGATGGCTTTCAGTTCTTTGTCTGACAATCCTTCTGTCACCTGTCCACCCAGCACAACAGCTAAAATTTGTACAACATGACTTAACTTAGCTATAGCTCTATCGTGGGTAGCTGCATCGGTTATGGTTATGTTTAAATTGAGCGTGGTGAGCCACCGGCATAGCCGTCGCAAGGACATCTCTAAGGTCTTACTGGTTGGGACCAGGCAAAAAAGCTGGCCATCAGGATTTAGTTGCTTGGAGCCAGAGTAACCACTCTTCTCGCTACCAAAAAGTGGGTGCCCCCCAACAAAGTCTGCTCCCTTAAGATCAAGTTGTTCAGCCAAGGCACATATCTTGCCTTTAGTTGAGGTTACATCCAGGACAAGCTGGCGCCGACTAAGATGTGGGGCAATTTTGGCAAGCAGTTCTAAGTTTTGTTCAGGGCTAGCAGCTAGAATGATGAGCGCTGTCTTGCTTAAAGCATCGCCAACTTCAGTAAAGCCAGCGTCTATGACTCTGTCTGACAGTGCTTGGGCAAGCACATCTGGACTGTCCACACCAAGCAAGGTTGTTTCAGGCATTAAGCGTTTAATCTGTCTGGCCAATGTGCTGCCAATGAGGCCTAGTCCAATGATTAATACACGAGGGAAATACAGCGGTGACCGTGCTCTGGCCTTTAAGTCTGGTGGCTTTTGGAGTTGCTTGGATTGCTCAATAATTGCCTGGTAGATGGATCCCATGGCCTGGGAAATCTCTGGGGTAGCCTTGTGAGACAATACTTGTCCAAGTACTTGAGCTTCTCTTAAGGCATCTTCAATGGGTAGCCCTAGTTTCATTTTAAGCCTAGCCATTTGGGCAGCAACGGCAAGACGCTCATGAAGTGAAGCGGTAATTGTCTGGTCAAGGTCATCTATGCGCTGGCGTAAGGCAGTCAATTCAGTAGTTGCGGCATGGCTTGTGAGAGCTTTCATCTTAGTCATTTGTCCTGGATTGGGTTTTTTCATGAGTTATCTCCCAGCAAATGGGCTGCCAGCCATTAGACGGGACTGCTTATTGCCATGCCACTTTATGATTGAAAGTTGTGGTTTAACAGCCCCACCCAATACTTGCCTACCAACGGCGGAGGCAACAGGTCGCAAGCTATGTACAAGAGCAATCATTTCTTCTAAAGACAAGGCTTGGCGTGCATCGGAGACAGACTTCTCTGGTTCTGGATGGCATTCAATCATAAGACCATCAGCTCCACAGGCTATTGCTGCTCGTGCTAGGTCTGCCACAAGCTCACGTTTCCCGGCAGCGTGGCTGGGGTCAACAATGACAGGTAGGTGGGTCAGTTGTTTAAGTGCTACTACACCACCTAAATCGAGAACATTACGTGTGTAAGGATCAAAGCTGCGAATGCCGCGCTCGCAAAGAATGACATTCTTGTTTCCGTGGGCAAGAATATATTCAGCCGCTAAGAGCAACTCCTCGAGGGTGGCAGAAAGACCACGTTTAAGCATTACTGGCTTGGTGGCTTGTCCTGCCTTTTTTAGAAGCTCAAAGTTTTGCATATTTCTGCTGCCAATTTGCAGCATATCAGCGTGAGCTTCGACTAGGTCAACCTGCTCTGGGGACATAACTTCAGTAATGACTGGTATTTTGTGTTCACATCCCACGGACCTTAAGATGTTCAGTCCTTCGAGTCCGAGACCCTGGAAGGAGTATGGAGATGTACGTGGCTTGTAGACGCCGCCTCGTATGACTTGTACTGGAGCCAATGCAAGGTGGATAGCCACTTCATTCATTTGCTCCCGGCTTTCTACTGAACATGGCCCAGCAATGAGCAAAAGATCTTTGCCACCACAAGTGACATGGTCAGATACACGTATCACCGTCTGGTGATGTTCTTTCGATTTGGTTGCTAACTTTGCCTCTAACACTATTTTTCTCCTTGAAACTAAAAAACCCAGATCCTGAGGAC
>JACQVM010000116.1 GCA_016209785.1 Candidatus Melainabacteria bacterium
AACTGGCCCTGACCCGTCCGGACCTTATCCAGCCAAAGACAGGATCGACTGCCGAGAGCGACCCAGATGATGAGGAGGAGGAAGAACCTAGAGCAGCTATTGATTTTGGCCTCTATATGACCCAAATGAAGCAAACCATCCAAAAGCATTGGCAACCACCAAAGGGTTTTGAAAATCGTCGGGTGGTAGCAACGTTTACCATCCTAAGAGATGGCACAATCACCAATGCTGAGTTAGTGGACCCCAGCGGCATAGAGGCTGTCGACAAATCTGCCTTGAATGCATTAAGAGTAGCTTCCCCACTAGATCCGTTGCCACTTGGCGCTCCTAAGTCCGTGCAAATTCGTTACCAGTTTGACTGGCATGTAACAAGAAATTGAGATGGAGGAGTTCCCATGGAAGAACAGTCAAGCAATGAAGAACCTACAAGTAGCAACACTACCAAGGCTTCATTAACCCAAATGATGCCGCCTGAGGTCAGAGGTTTTGTAGCTAACTATTGGGGCCAGGCAAAGGTAATTCTCTTTAGCCCCCAGGTGTTCTTTCGTACTATGCCAACAGAAGGTGGGTATAAAGATCCACTGCTGTTCTTAGCTGTATCTGCTGGTGTCAATGCTGTCTTGGCAGGGCTAATGTCATTGCAGCTACCGCTTATTGGTCTTATCTTCATTGCTTCATTGATAGCTGTATTTGTTGGCTCTGCAGTTGCCTGCTTTCTTTCCCAAGCCATGAGTGGCAAGGGAAACTATGAGGCCACTTTCCGGGTTATAGCTTACAGCGAGGCCACCTTATTGTTTGTTTGGTTACCCATATTGGGTCTTGTGCCAGCCTTGTATACCTTGGTGTTAAATTACATTGGACTTAAACAGGTGCATCAGCTTTCCGAGATAAAAACAGCCTCTGTAGTACTTTTGACTGGACTGCTTACAGGGATTGTTCTTCTTTTAACTGCTTGTAGCATGGTTTTGCGTTCTATCTTCCACTTTTAAGATCCATCAAAGCCTTGTATTTCTTTCCTGTCTTGGTGAGCATTGCTCTTACCTAGGTAGCCACAGCTTAGCTCGTGAACTTTTTTCGACTACGTAGAATCCACATTGACGAGGTCTACCCGTAAGCGTAATCTGCTTACAGAAGGACCTTCAAAGAGTCTTTTACGTTGCCGGGCAAGCCCGCCAGTTTACTAGAGTAGCCAAATACCTGCGACATTACAAAGTTTGCAAATTGAGGAGTAACCAGAAAGTCCTATGGTAAAGCAAGGTCCAGAGCAAGAAAGCTTTAAAGTTCAGGATAAAGTGGATGACACCCAAACAGATTCAAGGACGGCCGAGGCGTTTCAGTTGGATGCATATGCCAGGGCAGGCAATGACCAAGCAACCAAGCAGGAGCCCTGCACCGACAAAGTTGTCTCACCTGAGGTGGCCTTGTCCAAGGTCTTACCTGGAATTGTTGAAAGAGCTGCCCGGTTACCTGAGGCGCTTAGACAGCAGGTGATTGCCAGCAGCGAAGGCTTTATCGATCCAACTCTTTTAAATATCGTCAAAAATCCACATGAATTTAAGCTGGGTGACCAACAAGATCCTCAAGATGTCTTAGCTTTTTTAGCTAGGGTACAAGACAGATAAAGGTTAAGCTTGCCATAGTTAATCCTAGGGGCATAAGGGCTATGTGTTAAAATAGCCCTTCGTGTGTTTTATAAGAGCTGGAGAGAGCTGTGCCTAAGATCAAATCGGCCATAAAACGTGTAGAGATTGAAGAGCGTAATCGCTTGCGTAACAGGCATTGGAAGTCGGCTGTTAGAAGTGCCCGTACTAAAGTTGCAGAAGGCTTACGTGGGTCTGACGACAAAGCTGCTGATGCTGCCCTCAATGAAGCGTACAGCATAATTGACAGGGCTGTTTCAAAGGGAGTGTTGCATCCCAATAATGCTGCACGGAAGAAGTCTAGATTAGCAGTTGGGCTAGGAAAATCCTAAGCCAGACAATATTTAACCAACTTCAAGTATAGTAGTTGAGTAAAACAACCTGCTGTTGGTAGGTTTTTGTTTGGAGTAGTTCATAACGGTCACTAACTATTGAGGTGGCATTTTTGGAGACAACCAACTGTGGGCAAAGCCAACAAGGTCCAATGTTAGCCCAATCCGTGGAGCTAGATCTACAAAAAATTACCGGCAGCGTCCACTTTATAGGTATTGGCGGAATTGGTATGTCTGCCATTGCCAAATTACTAATGGCTCAAGGCGTGGCTGTGTCTGGTTCTGACCGTGAAGGAGGCCCTGCTATCCAACAACTGGTTGCTGCAGGAGCCCGTATTGTGCTAGGGCACAGTGCAGAGAACCTGGATGGGGCTTCAGCAGTAGTTATTTCTACAGCTATTGCTAGGGACAATCCAGAACTTTTAGCCGCCCGCAACCGGTCACTGCCCATTTGGCACCGCTCGGCCTTGTTAGCCTATTTAAGCCAATCATCAAAGCTTATTGCAGTCTCAGGAACCCATGGCAAAACTACAACTACTGCGATGGTAGCGCAAGTTCTCTTGGACTTAGGACTGAGTCCTTCGGTTGTAGTTGGTGGAATCTTTAGACGCATCGGCTCTAATGCTTATCTTGGCTCGGGCGAGTATTTTGTTGCCGAAGCAGATGAAAGTGATGGAACTCATGCACATACTGCCTCTTACATGGCACTTGTTACCAACATCGAATCTGATCACCTAGAACATTACCCCAGGGGTATCGAACAAATTCGCGACAATATGGTTGTCTTTGCTAATAATACCAAGTGGGGAACTATTATTTGCCAGGATGACCTAGGCTGTCGCTTAATTCGTCCACGCATTCAAGGACGGGTGATTTCCTATGGTAACGTGCTCACGTCCCCGGATGCTGATTACACTTATGAAAGCCTTCCAGGATTTAGCTTTAAGGTAAGCAAAGCTGGAATAACAGTTGGCGAAGTGACCTTAGCGGTACCTGGCGAGCATAACAAGTTAAATGCGCTTGCTGCTTGCGTTGTTGCCATGGAGTTAGGGCTCAGCTTTCCGCAAATCGCAAACTCGCTTAAAGCTTTTCAAAGCGTTAACCGTAGATTTGAAATTATCGGGCAGAGAGCCAACATACTAGTAGTTGATGATTATGCTCACCACCCAACGGAAGTTGCTGCCACGTTAAAAGCAACCCACCAATATTTAGCTAACAGCCCAGCTCAAGCAAGTAATTCCAGTAGCAAGCGTCGTGTTGTGGCAGTCTTTCAGCCCCATCAACCTGGACGCTTGCGTGATCTTTGGGATGAGTTTTGTGGAGCTTTCCGACTGGCTGATGTAGTTCTGGTGACAGACATTTACATAGCCAGGGGATTGGCAATTGAAGGAATTACCTCAGAGCGGTTTGCCAGTGCCATCCAGCATCCTTGTGTGCACTTCATACCTGGGAAGTCTGTGGAGCTAGCCAAGGGCATTTTGCCTTATCTTCAGTCTGGCGATATAGTTCTCACCATCGGAGCTGGTGATATAACTAAGGTTGGGTCAGAAATCCTGAGCCTTTTGACACAGCAAGCAAGCCATGGAAAGGACACATAAAGCCTCACTTGCACGCTTTAGCACCTTAAAAATTGGTGGTGAGGCAGATCAACTATGTGTTCCAGCAACTGCTGATGAGCTTTTGGTGCTCATGGATGGGCTGAAGGGAAACAGTGAGCCTTGGCATATATTAGGTGGCGGCTCGAATATTCTTATATCCTCCAAGGGTGTGCCTGGTACTGTCATTCGGTTAACTCAACTTACTGAGATATTGCATCCAGAGCCGGAGGTGGTTGAAGCAGGAACAGGAGCAAGATTACCGCATGTAGCCCGGTATGCGGCAAGCATAGGATTATCAGGACTTGAGTTTGCTGTCGGTATTCCTGGAACCGTGGGTGGTGCAGTGGTCATGAATGCTGGAGCTCATGGCAGCGCAATTGCTGATGTTCTTGAGAGTGTTACTTTGTTTGATACCACTACCTGGAATACGGTCACTTGGTCAGCAGCAGATCTAGGTTTTGCTTACCGCAAATCGAACCTAAATCCTGAGATTCAGATTGTACTGTCGGCGCGCTTTCGCTTGACCGGTGATGCTCAAGACAGAATTAATAATCAAATGAGAGCTAACGAAGAATACCGCTGGAGAACCCAGCCTCTGGGCTGGCCTTCTGCCGGGAGTACGTTCACAAATCC
>JACQVM010000108.1 GCA_016209785.1 Candidatus Melainabacteria bacterium
CCGCAACATAAACCTGGCTACATCACTTCATGATGCATCCCTGACTTTTAAAGATGCTAGTTTGTCAGTGGCTAAAGTTGGTGGACAAATTGCCTATGATGGAAGGATGTTGTCCTTTAATCGCGTCGCGGGAACCATGGGCGGTGGCACCTTTCACTTAGACGGCAAAGTCAACCTTGCTCCTAAGCCTAACCTTGATGTGAACTTTCGGGCCACCCACATTGACCTGGTGCACATTGAAAGAGCTTTGCGAGCTCTGCACGTTCAGTTTCCAATGCTAGCCCAACACAGACTCTATGGACGTGTTAAGGAGATTACGCTTGCCTTGAGAGGTTCACCACACAATCCCACCATATCGCTTGCTGTTGTCCCCGAGGATTTGTTTTTCCAGCCCCCGGGCTTGTCTCGACCTTTGCGAGCTCAGTCAGGAAGGCTGACTTATAATCATGATGAACTTGTGCTCCAAGATGTTGCCTTGGTTGGACAAGGCACCAAGCTTGTTACAAGCTTGGCTGTTGAACATCTGTCAACAAAGGCCAGGCTAAGGTACATTAAGGTCAAAACTACCGGTTACGAACTTAGTGAAATTAACTTTTTCCTGTCTTCCCCTTTGATGCCTCCAGCAATGCGCAAGGCTTACTTAGAGTTTCTGGCTCGCCACCATGTTGTTTCGTTAAAGGGAAAGGTATACGGAGATGTAATTTGGCACGTAAGACCAAAGAGTAACGAATTTGACTTTGCTGGAATTGTAGGTTTGTGGGGTGTAACAGCTCGTGTTGTGCTGTCAAACGTTGTGACCCTAGAACAGGTCTCTGGCATTCTTGCTCTGGCAGGTTCGGAACTTATTATCCAAGATTTAAATGGAAAGGTTGGCAGGACCTCATTTGTAATGGACGGACACATTACCAACTACCGCAGGACTAAAGCGCACTGGCAAGTGGAGCTCAAATCTCGGCTTTATCCGGCTGAGTTAATGGAACTGGTGCCAGGACTGTCCCAGTCCCTGCAGGCCAAGGTTGTCTCAACTTATCCAGTAGGGCTAAAAGCCATGATAAGTGGTGATGAGGATTCCAGCCTGGTGGTCTTTTCGGCCCGGGCAAATGCGGCAGACAATTTGCGTGTAATTACACAGCTTAGCTCGTTTTATCAGCCTCCAGGGATTGCGATTACTCTTGATGGATCAATTACCGTCCATCCGGGAGCCTCCGGGAGTATTGCCATACACAACAGCCATCTGCTTATTGGTCATTGCCTAGTGCAAGGGCAGGGGAAGTTTTCCTGGCAAGCACCAGCATTTCAGGCGCCTGCCAAGCTCTTCTTGCAGTGTCATACGCCAAACCCAGTTCCGGCCTATTTAGTGGCATCTGTACTAAATCCTGCTATTAAACCAGATACCACTGGTGGTGAAGTCCAGTGGGGACTTACTTTGGAGGGACCGCTAAGTCACCTGCTAGCCAACGGTAGAGTTCTTTTTAAAAATGTTTCCTGTCCGGACTACAACCTTTACACGATAACCGGAAGACTTGAAGCTTCTGACTTTACCTTGGTGAGGAGTCCTGAAGATCGAGGCACTGTGTCAGGAAAGTCGCAGTTGTTTCTTGATTTGGCTACTATTGGAAAGTTGGCTTTGAACAATATTGCAGCAGGCATCACATGGGAGACCTTAGATGGTACTTCTCAAGCTCGGATTGTCATCAGGGATGGGACTGCAAAGCTTGCCCAGGGACAGCTGCATGTCAATGGATCTTTCGAGTTGCCCAATCATCGTGTAATCATCCAAGCACAGCTACAAGAGGTCCAGGCTGATGAGGTTATGTCGCAGCTTCTAGGACATCGCCAGGAAATTAATGGCTTAGCCAATGCTCAACTTTACTTAGACAGTCAAGGAAGGACTCAGAAAGAACTTATGGCTAACCTTACAGGTCGAGGGCAAATTGCAATTCTAAATGGCAAGGTTACTCGGTTTGGTGAACTGCAGGAGAGGCTTGTGCAGGCTAACTTGTTTCAGCAAGGACTCTTTGGTTTTAACCTAAACAACCTACTCCAGACTGTTGTTCCAGTGCGAACAGGTGAGTTTCGAGAACTTGGAGCACACTTTAGCATCTTGCATGGCGTTTGTTCGATAGACGAACTTCATTTTAGTGGAGACGATATGCGGCTGAGAGCTGCCGGTACGGTGAATTTGCCCCTGGGTACTGTCCAACTAGACATAGCCGGCAATATTCCACGAGTCTCTTCTAGCTTGTTGGCAGGGCCGGTCGGTCAATTATCCAAGAAATTTACCATTCAAAAGCTTGTGCAGATTCTAACACTCCATAAACTGGAAGCTCTGCCGTCCTTTCCTATTTTGGGAGACCTGGCCACTGACCGTCCACGAGCCTTTGTCTTCCAGGTGGCTTCTCCACTGGGAAAACCAGAGGCAATAGTTCAATCCATTGAGAAAAGTTTTCATTGGCTCCCCAATTATCCCAACGCAACCGCACACCCTGTTCCTGGACTGCGCTAATATATGGCACATGAGACCAGAATCAAAATCATTGCCACCGCGGGTGCTGTCATCCCCCTTTTATCGGACACTCAGTGATTACTTGGACCATCTTTATCTAGAGCGGGCTCTTGCCTTAAATACACTAAAGGCTTACCAGGCAGACATAACGCACTTCCTAGGCTGGCTCGCTGGTGACAGTGAGACGCTCAGCCGTCAGGTTGTCGTTAAGTATTTACAGAGCCTTAAGGTTGCTGGACACCACTCAGCGTCAATTGCCCGTAAGCTGGCAAGTCTTCGCGGTTGGTTTGCCTGGCAAAGGCTCACCCGAAGACTGAAACAAGACCCCACTGACGGACTGGTAAACCCGCAAAGGGAAAGACGGTTACCACAAATCCTAACGTCCCAGGAAGTAACGACGCTGATTGGTGCAGCAAGCAGCCTGCGCGATCGGGCAATTGTTGAACTCCTTTATGGAGCTGGACTTAGAGTGTCAGAATTAGCTAGTTTGGATGTGAAAGACATCAACCTTCATCTAGGTTACCTGCGTTGTGTGGGCAAGGGGTCTAAAGAAAGAATAGTTCCATTAGGGCTTGCGGCTGTAGCTGCTGTAGAATCCTATTTAAGCGAGCGTAAAGCAGGGTGCACCGAGCCGTTGTTGACAGACCAGAAAGACAACAGGCTAAGCCGCTTATTTATTTGGCAAACGGTGAAGCGGTTAGCTGAGCAAGCAAAGATCAATAAGCCTTTATCCCCACACACGCTAAGACACAGCTTTGCTACACACCTATTAGAAAATGGTGCTGACTTACGTGTAGTGCAAGAACTCCTTGGACACTC
>JACQVM010000143.1 GCA_016209785.1 Candidatus Melainabacteria bacterium
ACGCTTGCGGTGACGCCATTGTTGTATTCCAGAACAAACTCCAGAAACAAAGTGTCACAACACCTTCTACCCAACTAGGCAGGGCTCCTCTTAAATTAGCCATGGGCCATACCCACAGCGCTGCCACCACAGGACCAATACAAAAGAGGTATAGAAGATATGCTATCTGAAAAGCACACAAAACATTCCAGCTAGCTGTCAAGGCAGCGTTGGTACCATTCAAGGCAGTTCTCTGGATTGCTTTTAGTGTCTGATCGCCTTCGTCTGATCCTTTACCTGACGATGCACCTGGATAACCACCAGACTTAGTCCCCTGCGACATTAGCCCAGCCACCCCTCCAACTGCTCCCCCGGTCACTTGCTGACTTACCTGTCCTAGCTGAGATAAAAGCCCTTGTCCTCCTGATTTTGAACCTTGAGCCTGACCTGCCGCGTCAGCTCTTGCTACGGCATCACATGGGTCTTCCTCAACTATGTCAAAACTAATAATCTCAAGGGCACGGAATGGTGCTACATCATCATCCCCACGAGATTTTCCGGTTTGGTTTGTGCTGTTTCTCAGAAGTGCATTGTCTTGGCTGTCCTTATCACGAATAGGAAAAGCACGAGCTTGCGAACATCTTGCATCCTCATACATATTTGAATGAAAAATACGATTGTATTCACTGGATATTGTGTATGTAATTGAGTTAGACACATCAATGCCATAATTGACAACCAAATATGTGGCTGGTATTAAAAATATTGCTACGAATGCCCTTAAAATACCGTCAAATGGGCTAACATCTCCTAGCACAGTAGTGCCTTGTGCAACAATTGCCTTTACCTGTGAGAGCACAGCACCCGGCAAAAGAAGCAAAATAGCCATAGGCACAAACAATTGATCTCGAATCCTGTTCCAAGCATTGCCTGCCTGGGCTGTAAAATTTGTCATGTATCTTTGTGAGAAGTCGGCACCACCTCCGCCACCACCCGAGCTCCCTGCCCCACGCTTGCCAGCAGCAGCCATACCAGGCAAAAAACTTTGCGCAAAGTCAATTGCACTGGTAGCCTGATTACGGGCTAAATTAGCAGAGCTATTTGCTACTGAAATTGCTTGTATATTGCCAATAGAGTTGACCAGCCACATAAGCTTTTCTGGATCAAACAATTGCTCCAACATACGGTTGTCGTTGTACCGTTGAATAACTTGAAACTGCGTGTCTGAAACTGGTAAACCAAAGGTCTGAAACAAGTCCTCCATAATAGCTTCGTCACGCTTGGTAGGCACCTTCGATATAGCCGTTGGCACAATTACTGGCCATACTTGTACTGGTCCAGATTTGCTATGCACAATAATGCCAGGACCTTTTGATTCCCCTTTTTCAATTACATCTTTACCACCATCTGTTGATGGTCCAAATTCTTTAGCAACCGGAAAACGTAAAAAGTAATTCTTACGGATATCCCAAGCTGTCCCTTCATTGGAGTCATTTGTGTCACCTGGCGCCTTGCTAGTTGAAGAGGCTCCTTTTGCACCGCCAGCCTTGCCCTTGGCACTGCCCTGCGCAAGACTTGTCGTTGGCACAGCAACAAGCAGAAGCACAAGGACTATAAGCTTCAGCAGTGTCCATTTTGTTTTTTGGGGATTTAACATGTGCGGTTGGCCTCGGGTAACTAAAAAATCAATCAACTTAGGGTTGTTTAAGTAGGACCTGGTGGTGGCTTAGTTCCAGGTGGTGGCCCACCACTTTTAGGACCAGGAGTAGACGGTCCTGACGGAGATCCTCCTGATGGCGTGGAAGGGCCACTTGGACTCGTTGATGGACCTGGTGGTGAACCTCCGCCAGGTGCTGGAGGAGTGCTTGGCTGTGCACCAGGCTGACTTGCTGGCGCTGGTGTCATACCTTGAGATGCAGCAAACCGCTGCATGGCAGCTCCTGCGTTTGCTGTAGTAGGAGCAGGTATGGACTGGTTAGAATTTACCAGTCTACAACTCTGACCACCGCCTGGTGGCGCTGGTGCTGGTGCTGGCGATAGTGGCACAGTAGGAGGAGAAGGCTGCCCAGATTGTCCTGTGCTACCACCGTACACTTGCTGGTGAATTGCATTTGAAGCTTGAGACGTGCCTGCTGCTGTATATGGAATTGGATGAGACGGGGAAGTAGTACCACCACCTGCCTGTGGTGTCCCAGAACCTTGAGCCTGCCCACCACCTTGAGTGCCACCACTAGCACTACTGGGTGGCGGCACAGCTCCAACTCCCATAGCAACATCTCTTACTCCCTGAAGCTGTTCTCGTTCTTTTGCTCGCCCTTCTGGTGTAGCTGAGCTACCCTCCATAAGGCCAGTTTTGTCACCCATCATGCCATGTGACTTTCCTTCCATGCCTGAGGCTACTAAGGTCATGGACGAGGACGCCTGGTTCATGTTGCCTTGAAACTCTCGACCAACATTCTCCAGAGGAGTACCTTGGGTCATGCCCCCCACTGCGCTACCCATAGATTGCCCCATCTTAGAGCCGCTTTCAATAACCTGAGATGCCAACTGCCCCGGGTTAAAATTAAACGGTTGGAAAGGAACGTACATCATAAGACCAAGGAAACAACAAAACACCATCATTTCCCATTGAATGTTGTTTTTAAATCCACCCATTTCTTGAATCCAAATAATTCGTTGAGTCATTACAGCAAGAATTACTACCC
>JACQVM010000144.1 GCA_016209785.1 Candidatus Melainabacteria bacterium
AGCGTGGAGTCGTCATCGTCGATGATTGTAAATTGGTCTGTTTCATCTATGAGATCTAGCTCTTCAAGCTCATTACGCTTGGCAATATTGTCGTCCTCTACCAGAAGGTTGGTCACGCTTCTTTCGGTATCACTAGCTTTGCTTTTGGCCATGGGGTCCTCTTCTAGCTATATATGTAAGGGTTCTATTGATATTCTTAAGAGATCAATTTGCTTAACAAGACCTCATAAACCCCGTCTCACCCTCTTCCGACCCTTACTATCCTCAGGGCAGTCCCGTGGACTTAGGATGAATCTATCTTTTGGATTTATGGTTGCGGCAGTATTCTAGGTGGGCAAACTGTCTTCAAGAGGAAAGTAAATAATTCCATAAGGTTTTATCTTTTCCATAAAGAATTGCTAGCCCAGTCCTAAATGGTCTGCTTGGCAAGGCATCGAGCCTAGTATAAGTGCACAAGCAATCAGTGGCGCAACTTGTTAAGGTAGGTTAACTGGTCACGGAGTTCTGCTGCCCGTTCAAAATCGAGCATTTTGGCAGCTTGTTTCATTTCTTTCTCTAGCTTTTTAATTGCTTTAGGTAAATCTGTGGCAGAAAGCTCTACTTTAAATCCTGGTTTAACTGGGTCATTTTTAACAAGTTCATCTGATTTGCCTCTGAGGGACTCTAAAAGACTATTAGTGGTTGCCTTAACAATTGTAGTAGGGGTTATGTTGTGCTTCCGGTTGTGAGCAAGTTGCAACTCGCGCCGACGGTTTGTCTCCTTCAAGGCTTTAGCCATAGACTCAGTTATACGATCTGCATAAAGAATTACTTTGCCGGCAACATTACGTGCAGCTCTCCCGATTGTTTGAACCAGCGAACGCTCTGCCCTTAAGAAGCCTTCCTTATCGGCTTCCATTATGCAAACCAGGCTTACCTCAGGCAAATCAAGCCCTTCTCTGAGCAAATTTACACCTACCAAAACATCAAATGCTCCAAGCCTTAAGTCACGCAACAGCTCTACTCTGTCCAAGGCTTTTACGTCGCTATGAAGCCAGCGTACCCTGATATTTTGTTCTTGCAGGTACTCAGTTAAGTCTTCTGCCATGCGTTTGGTGAGTGTGGTAATGAGCACACGCTCTCCAGAGGCTGCCCTCAATTTAATTTCGCCGATGAGATCATCAATTTGTCCAGAAATTGGGCGAACCTCTACTTCTGGATCTACTAGTCCTGTGGGGCGAATCACTTGTTCGACTACCTGAGTGCTGACAGCTAGTTCACGATCACCTGGTGTTGCCGATACAAATATTACTTGCCCTACCTTTGACCAGAACTCATCGGAGGTAAGTGGTCTATTGTCACGTGCACAGGGTAAGCGAAAGCCATAATCAATTAAAGTATCTTTGCGTGAACGGTCACCATGGTACATGCCTTGCAGTTGTGGGATTGTCACATGAGATTCGTCAATAAATGTAAGAAATCCCTCACGACCATATTTCCTTACAAAGTAGTCAACCAATGTCTGTGGTGGTTGTCCAGGCGCTCGTCCATCAAGGATGCGAGAGTAATTTTCAATGCCATTGCAATAGCCAACTTCCTTTAGCATTTCAATGTCAAAACGTGTGCGTTGACTTATTCTTTGAGCTTCAAGCAGCTTATCTTGCTTTTGTAGCTCATTAATTCGGTCAGCCAGTTCAAGTTCTATCTGTTCAATAGCGGTGTTAAGCTCTGTTTCATCAGCTACATAATGCTTAGCGGGATAGATTCTGATGGTTTGAACACGCTCTTCTACCTCACCGGTTACTGGATTGATAATGGCTAAACGATTTATCTCATCACCGAAAAGCTCTATACGAATTATTCGTTCTTCATAAGGGGGGAAGACCTCGACTAATTCTCCTCTGGCCCTAAATCTTGATCTTTCAACCACCAGGTCATTGCGCTCATAGTATATGCCTACTAGTTGTTGGGCTAACTCCTGTCGATCAATTACCTGCCCAAGGCAAAGATCAATGGCAGCTGAGAAGTAACGTTCAGGAACGCCAAGTCCATAAATGCAGCTTACAGAAGCCACCACTATTACATCGTCTCTTTCCCACAACGAACGGGTCGTGGAGTGGCGCAACCTGTCTATTTCTTCGTTGATATTAGCTTCCTTCTCAATATATGTATCGGTGGCGGGAAGATATGATTCAGGTTGGTAATAGTCATAGTAGCTAATGAAATATTCAACAGCGTTATTGGGGAAAGTTTCCCGCATTTCATTGCACAACTGAGCAGCAAGGGTTTTATTATGTGCTAGAACCAATGCCGGCCGTTGTACCTCGGCAATGACATGAGCCATGGTCATAGTTTTGCCTGACCCTGTTACACCTAAAAGTGTTTGGTATTGATAGCCGTTTGCCAGTCCCTGGGCTAAGTTGTTTATAGCCTTTGGTTGGTCTCCCGCAGGCTGGAATTTAGAGACAACCTGAAACCTGGACATTTACTTGGTGAGAACGGCTAGCCTTGAATTAAAAGCACTTGTTTGAGGGTTATTGGTAGTATGAGTTACAATCTGGGCACGCGACTTTCTTTGCAAAGCTATGACGTAGCGTCCTTTTGTTTGTTTGTCTCATCCATTCCTATAGCTGGTGAAATTTTTTCCTGGTCCTCTGGCTTAAGAGCATTCTTAACTTCATCATGAGCTTCCTGAAGTCCTTTCTTGAAGTTACCAATGCCTTGCCCCAGTGCTTTGCCAAGCTCTGGTAGCTTTTTTGGCCCGAAAAACAGAAGGGCAACGCCTGCAATGATTGCTATGTCAACTGGGCTACTCAGCATATTTTCAGCCTCTGCATATATTCCCATTTAATCCTAACATATCTGTTGTTGAGGTTGAGGGAGGCAATGAGTGGCGAGGAGCCCTCGGCCGCCGACCGACCTGCACACGCGGAGGAATCCGCGCCAGCGGTGACGGAGCGTTACAACAAGACGGCTCACCGCAGTCCTTGCCTTGCTATATGTCGTTATTTAACCTCCGTCGCCTTTCAGTCATAAGCACTCCGACAGACTGCGTCTGCCTCCGCGTGCCTACCTCGCCCGCTGCGACCGCGCATGTCGCCCTTGCTTGCTCGATCTTGTTACTTAACTTCTGGTGGCTGTGCCCCATTTGCATAGTTAATGAGTGGGGCAGTAAGGACAGCGTTAAAGTTGCCGACGTGTTGGCGATCAGATAACTCGGCAATGAGAGCTTCCATAAAGACATAATCCGGAACAAGCCCTTCTGGTTCTAGGTAAATATCCATAGCTGATGCATCAATAGATGTATTAGGTTTATTGTCTACAAAATTACCCGGATTCATGCCACTTATTTGTGCCATGTAGCACGGGTCAGGATTGAGGCGTACCCAACGTGCCTTGTTTGCCAACCAGCTATTGTATTGTAGGGCAATGTGAGGATGATCTGGCTGGCGCTGCACATGATCCAGTCTGCTTCCGAAAACTGCCACCATTGGTGGTGGTGACTGTTGACAAATCTCGCGAATGTATAGTGACCCATCACGTTCCTGGTAGTATGCCTCAGCTTCTTTAATGTTAGCTACACTGGAAGGCCATGTCTTGTTAAACACGGACAATCGCTCAAGCGCTCGTGTAACCTGAGGGGGGTAAATCTGCTTGTCTAGTCCAACATCAGTTGCGTAAGAAAATGCAAACTCAAAAGATTCGTCCCAGTGCTTGTTGCTGTTCTCATCAAAAAACAGCACTCCTGGGATTATTATTTCGCCTGCACCGTTATGGTGTCCAGGATTCTTTTGCCCTTCTGGTTGCCATGCAAGTTTTCTATAGTCAACAAGACAAGATCCTGTGGCACAACTACCCTGGCGATAATGACGGTTGA
>JACQVM010000113.1 GCA_016209785.1 Candidatus Melainabacteria bacterium
GAACAGGTCATTGCCAACAACACAACCTAAGCAGCTTAATGCTGCTTAAAAGCCTCACTGTCCCACCTTTAATGGCTATGGTTTTCAGCATTCTGCCAGACAAAAGTTCACTTGACAAGCCTTCTGGAAAGCAGGATAATGCGACCAAACGTTGGGGTAGATGATTTTACTAAATTGCTTAAATAGTGGGGTATTTTATGACAGGCCCGGCAGATAAGTTGGATGCTAAGGATTTAGTTGCGGAGTCCAAAGACAGCCAGCCTGAACAGTTACAGCTTAATCCAGCCGATTATCAAGCATTTATTGCCGGAGCAGGGAATAACCCTGGTGTTAATCCTGGGTACATTAATCAAACCTTTGGAGCCGCATCCAACTTTATTAACTCTGGCACCTTTACACTGCAAGCCATACAGCAAGCTGCCATAAATCCTAGGGAAGCTGCTGCACTGACGGCGTTGGGAACAATGGCAGCACTAGACGGTTTGTTGGGTGGCTCTGCAGCCTCATCAGATAAGCAAGATTCCTGTGCTGCTGCCCAGTCAGAAGCCGGTGCTGTAGCCAACAAGACAGTAGTCACACCCGAGGATGTTGCTAAGTTAAAGGCTTTGTCGAGCCAAGTAGGGTCTGGGTTTAGCGAACGCCAATGGGCTGCGCAAGGAGCCTTAGCGTCAGCAATAGGTACTGCAGAAGGCAAATTAGGTGCTGCCGACGAGGCCAGCAAGGATGGATCGGGCACCAACGCTGACTGGGCCCAAAACTTTGGTACACCTGAAGAGTATCGAGCATATTTAAAGCGGCAAAAGCAAGCTGGGCCACAAGACTCTCAACAAACTTAGCTAACGAAGCAACAGCTTATTTAGAAGATGCCTGCTAGTTGTGCAAAAGTTGCTTGTTATTAAAAGAAGCCGTCATAGCATGCTGAGCTGCTAAATCACCAATACGGACAATGTTATAGAGCGTATCTCGTTCAACTGGGATATATCCCGCAGATCTGATGAGGTACTCCATACGATCTTTGGCATTTTGTAAGGGTGACTTTGTTCCAGCAGCATGGGTAATTTTTTCTTCGCCAATGGTGCCGTCCAGATCATCTGCCCCAAACGACAGTGCTACCTGAGCAAGCTTTTCTCCAAGTTGGATCCAGTAGGCTTTTACGTGAGGAAAGTTATCTAATAGGACTGCAGCAATTGCCACATCTTTAAGAATGTCATAACCGGTAGGCTCGGTAACCTCATCAGCAATGTTTGTACCCTCGTAATAGCACTTTAAAGGAATAAAACACATGAAGCCATGACTCTTTTCCTGTTGCTCTCTTAGGCTTAGCATGTGATCTACTTTGTTTTCAATTGTCTCACCAATACCTGTCAACATGGTGGCAGTACTTTTAAGTCCAAGGCGGTGAGCAGCACCATGGATTTCCAACCAACGCTCAGGGGGTGTTTTCCTAACCTTCATCCGGGCTCGCACACCCTCATCAAATATTTCTGCACCACCACCAGGCAACGAACCTAGTCCAGCGTCTTGCAAACGCTTTAAGATCTCTATAACAGTAACCCCCGATAAATAGGACAAATAGTCAATCTCGACAGCAGTTAAGGCTTTGATGTGAATATTTGGTAACTCTGTTTTAATGCGGAGTAAAATCTTTTCATAATAGTCAACATTGCATGATGGATGCAATCCTCCCACCATGTGGATTTCAGTAATTCCTAAACTAGCACCATTATGTGCTTCTTCCAACACCTTCTCAACAGACCATATGTAAGCTTTTGATCTATCAACCGGATTAGAATAGGAACAGAAGCGACATGTCTCTCTACAAAAACTGGTGGGATTAAGGTGCATATTATGGATATAGTAAACAAAACTTTCTTTCCCGGCACCAGCTTTACGTTGCCTAGCCATGTCACCCAATGCTCCCAGGGCGATGAGGTCGTGAGATTTATAAAGGGTCAGCGCATCATCGCGGGATAAACGCTGACCATCTATTATTTTCTGAACAACCCCAGCTATCGGACTTGGGCTTAGAAGAGCTTTCTCCAAAACGACAGACACCATAGACTCCTTACATCAAATTCAGTTTTTCAGTCTGACAATCGTAGCATGAAGGCATACTCGGCTAGCAAAGCTATCTGAACACGGCTGGAGTATGTAAACCAGCCTGGGCTACTCATAAGGCAGCCGTCAAGCCCCCGCCCTTAAGGGCGGGGTCTCTTCGCATTTATACACCCGCCACTGACCGTAGCTTAGATAATGGCTCTTCTCTTTCGGGTTTCCTTAGGGCTTAAACTCACGCGATCAACACCCAAGGAAACAAGATGGCGGGCCAACAACTCAAAAAAGCCTTTACGATCCTGCGAACGAATTACAGCAAGGTTGTGAGCTTCAGCCAAACAAACCGGATAACCGTCAGCCTTGTTGACCTGCGACAATGTTGTAGCTAATGTTAGCTCCAATGTTTGCTTGTCGTAAGCCAGCCATTGTGGAAACTCCAGCCGGGCTATCTCACGACCTACATTAAGGTAAACAAAACTAGTAGCCAAAGATTTAGGGTAAGTCCTAACAACTTTAGCTCCAGATAAAAACGTACTGCTTCTATAACCCACTGGCAGTGTGCCTGCCAGTAGCTGCCGATCAGCCAGAGGACAAATCTGAGAACAAGGGAAATCTTCTTCGTTCAGATTGCCACAAAACTCTTGGCAGTTACACTCACCATAAGGACACTTCCAAACCCTTAAGTTGTTAACGAGATCTGAGCTCCGAGCCTGGCTTAAGTAACCAACAAGCGGAATGCGTGCTGCCTCGAACGCCGCCAAGGTAGCTACACTCCGCTCCAAAAATACTGTCTGGTATGTCTCCGGCATTTTCTCAACCGACCATGGGATAAGTGTTCCGTCAAGGAATGCCACCACAGGCAATTTACGTTCACATGCTCTCACTGACAAATTAAACAAGGTTTCTAGTTCTAGAAGATGACGCTCCAGAGACACATATAACTCATCAATGTGGATTCTCCTTCGATTAACCAATGGATAAAGATCCTGTACGCGATGGTAAAGTCTTGGCTCACTGGCCAGCACAGGTGGCAACTTTACCCCATAAGAGATCAAGGTCATTCCTATATTGAGCAAGTAACAGTTATGGATCTCATGATGGCTTGGCATTATCTGCGAGCCATCGGTCGCCACCACTGTTACAGGACTCACACGTTGTTCAATTTGAGCAACAAACCCAAAAGGTTCCAGTGGCATTGCCACCGGCCAATAAACCAATTGACGATTTGCCAAAAGCTTGCCTGCAAACAAATCAGCATTTTGACTAGCCTCATCGTAAGCCTGTCCGGCAGCATTGAGAATTTTGTCTAGCTCAGTTCGATCTCTTAGGCTGTCGCTACCGACTTCGTTAATCTGGACAATAAGCTTCTGTAGGTCAAGCATCCTATCATTACCTTCTTGCCGTTAAGTCTACCCTGGTTATGTCAGATACTGCCTTAAGAGAGGCCCGTACCTTAAAGGCTGTATTTAATTCCAGCGGCAAACTTTCTGCATCCAGACGCGCCAATAGTGTCACCAGGCTTTCTGGGGGTCTGGCAATGCGGGCAAGCAGCAAAATCATAAATCTCGCAAAACTGCGAATTACCGGGACATAGGCTGCAGTTGGCCTGCCTTGAGCAATAGCCTCAATATCCTCGCTTGATACATGCATTACCTTATACCACCGCGGGAACAAATACGGAATCTCGTAGTCAGTCAACATCAAGTGCTTATGAGGCACAACGATAAACATGTTCTCGTCGCATTGTGAAAGCACCACAGGTGGCACTACTCCTTGCAAATAAATGATGCTGTTTAAGATTTGTTGACCCCAATCAAGAACTAAGGCAACATCCACGTCAACAATAGAGAGATAATCGCTAAGCTTTTGTCCTACGGGATTATCTTGAACAAGATACAGGGCACGGCATTCCTTTAAGGAATAATCCTGCAACCGTATGATTGCAGGATGATCAATTGACTGAAGAACCTTTGCACGAGCAAGTATAATCTGCAAAACATCATCATCCCAGCAGGATTCCTCGTCAGCCGGCTCCAGGGCTCGAATTCGCACCACCCCATTGTTGTTCCAAGAATCAAGTGCAGTCATCTCTGTTAACTGAAGATGTCTCCCCAAAGTTTTTTTTGCCACCCAAGTTACGCCAGAGTAACGCTCTACCCAGCTTGTAAATTCACCGCCAACAGTAACATGTCCAGCAACGGCTGTTGATGACTGTGTACCTACCCAACAAAACTCACGCTCATCATCCAACCCAAATCCAACAGAGGCCAAAAGAACCTCTAAATCTCCACCACCTTCTGCTGAATCTACTAAACGCGCTAAGCAGCTAGCCCGCAAAGCTTTGCGGTGATAATGAATCTTGGCCTGTGCTGTGAGCTGAGTTAAGCGTGCAAGTGTCTTACTTGCACTTTGACGATCTGTATCGCTTAGAAGCAAGAGGAACTTACCTGGACTTGCTAAGCACAACTTGTCAGAGGCTCGAATGCTTTGCAAGAACACGTCGCACCCCAACTGATGCAACTTATCTGCAGCTTGCTCACCCATGTTCTTGGCAATGTGCTCATATTCTAGAATTTGCAGGCTAGCCAGACAAAAGGTGCGACCAAATCTAGCTTGCCGACGAACATGCTTGGTCAAAACCTGTCTGAACTGGGCTGACTTAACCAGCTTGGCTCCAGAAGGGTATTTATGACTACCTGCAAGCGCTGACGCTCGTCTTTCTAATGCCTGATTGAATCTGTCGGTATTTCCCACTAAACCTGCCATCAACGCCGCGCCGTCCAGCCAGGC
>JACQVM010000126.1 GCA_016209785.1 Candidatus Melainabacteria bacterium
AAAGAAGGACAGTGGCTGATTGTAACCGGCACCAGAGGAGACGACATCACCTGGCAATCCTTGCGCTTTGGAATTGAGGAAGGCACTGAGATACATGTCACAAAGAAGATTCCAGGAGGCCCTGTCATTATTGCCAAAAATGAGCTAGAGATTGCTATTGGTCGCACCATTGCTGCCTCCATTGATGTTGCTCCAAGGCAGGTGGTTAACAATGACCGATAACAAGCTTGTTTGCCCAAAGTGTAAATGTCCTCTGACATTAGATTCTAAGTATCCAACAACCAGACCGTGTCCTCGCTGCAATGCCTGGCTGGAGTTGGAGGCCTGTTGTTCAGGTAGTTGCCTTACGTGTACCCAATCTGGAGAATCTGAAAAGTCCGACAAAAGCAAAACCAAGATGAAATTTTCGTGTAAGGCGTGGTAGAGAGATAATAGATGGGACCAGGACAACTAGTCTTGTCTGAAAACAAAACAGGTATTTAAGGGATAATTGATGAGCAAACCACTAAATCCGTGGAAACTCACAGGGTACAAGGCAGGACAAAATGTTGCCTGCAAGGTGGTAGCTGTTGAGCCTGGAGGATATGCTGTCATCCTTCCTAAGGATAATCTTCCCGGCTTTTTGCCCACCGAACAAAAATTGAAGCCAGGAGAAGAAGTCTTGGCTCAGTTTGTGTGTGTGCACAACAACCGAATCTTGCTTTCTTCACGCTTTTCGACAACTGCCGAACGTCCTGTAGCACAGACTCAACAGCAACAAGTTGATTGGCACGCAGAGCTAACAAGTTCTGGAACGTATAGCACCACTGGGATGCAGGAAGCCGACCGGGCTTTTAGTGTATGGGCTCAGACAGCTCCAAAGCAGTTTCAACTGAAGCGTGCTACTGACCTCATTCTTCCGCCAATCAATGGGTCAACTCCTAACTCGTTTAAGATTGCTGACTATGATCTTGAATGGCTAATTACAGACCTCGAGGGCGGCATGCGTACAGGGTGTGTCAAAGCATCATCAGAAGAGCGTCTTTCTCGATCAGCCATGCTTCTCTATCGCGGACGCGCCGTAGGCTGCATTTACGGTTGTAAAACCATGAAAGATGCCTTGCCAACTGAACAGTCTCTGCAGATGATGCTGGCTGATCTGTCATTACCAGAGACCAAGGTTACAATTTATGATTTGCCTGAAGATGTAACCTTATCCCTATCAGCACTTTTCTTAGGATATCCTGTGCAGCGCTCCGACGAGCTAGATGCACGCAGCTACATGGATTACTTGTGTAATTGGTTTGCTGACAAAGGACAAACTGCCTGCCTGGCAATAACTTTCCCAGCCACTGGAGGTACTTGCTTAGGTTTTGTGCACAAAGGGCAATACGTTGGCAGTTTTTACGTTGAAGATCAAAAATATAGTTCAGACAAAACTTTTGTATACGAGCTACTGGCAACTGATCCGCAGGCAGCCGTAGAAGCAAGCATTTTGCCTCCCGAGTTGACATCGTCTGCGGTGCGCTTTGGCTTTAGCTTAAGCATGTCCAGGCCCCGGAGTTAATCTATTCCTCGTCGGTGTCGTCTGTTGTTGATACAGGCTCTTCTGAGTGGCTGCCCCCACCAAGTAGAAAGTTATTTGCAGAAACTAAATTGTCTTTCTCAGCGTCTGACAACTCGCTAGTAGTTGCTGACAGTGGAAGTTCTAGTTGCTGCATATTACCTTGAGACCACCATGGACCTTGAGATACCATCGGTTCGCCACGCGAGGTGTCAGGCTGCACAGCCTCTTGATAATTGAATCGCCTTTCCGTAAGCTCCCCGTTAACTCGAGCCTTGAGCTCACCCTGGCTACCAGCACTTTCAGCTAGCTCACTCACCAGGGACTCAACTGCACACCCATTATCGTGAGCAACCTGCTGAGACAAATCGTGCGCCTCCAATTCCATTGGTTGTGGCAAGACATCTTTAGTCTTTAATCTAAACACACCTGCAATTTGTTCTGGCTCAGCCTCATAGGGCGTGTAAGGTTCGGTTGACTCCCAACTGGACTCAACCACCTCTGGGGAAAGTTGTTCTGAATCCAAGCCTTCCAAGTCGTGCTTTACGCCTTGAGCATATGCCTCATCAACTTCTATCTCTGACAAATCAGCGGTCAACGCACAGCCTGTTGACACAAAGTCAGAGTCATCAAGCCCACTTTTACCTGAGACCTCATCCAACAAATCATCCGGCACCTGCTCCAGAATTTCTTCTGGCACTTCAGCAAAAGCTTCATCTTGTGAGCTAACTTCTACAAGCGTAGATTGAACTCGCCCCGAACTGACAGTAGCAGCACGCAATGGGGCTCCTTGTGAACGCACGCCCGAGCGTAGCTGCATGCGCCCTTTAGCTCCTATTTCTTCCTCCCTGGCTTTCATATTAAGAACTCGTTTGTTCTCGTTGGTGCCCAACTCCAAGGTAGGCACTACCCCTAATCCACTACATGTTGGACAATGTCCTGTAAAGAGCTCACGCAGGCTCTGTCCCTGGCGTCGTCTGGTAAGCTCCACTAATCCTAAATCCGAGAGCTGACCTATTTGTGGCTTGGCACGGTCATCCTCCAGGCAGCGCTGAAATGCTTCCAGCACCTGCTGCTGATCCTTACGGCTATCCATATCAATAAAGTCGACAATCACCATGCCACCAACATTCCTCAAGCGCAATTGCCGAGGAATTTCTTGAGCAGCCTCCAGATTAGTTCGACGTACGGTTTCAGCTTGTGTCCGGCTGCTGGTGAAACGTCCCGAGTTAACATCAATTACAGTTAAGGCCTCAGTCGGCTGAATGTTCAAATGTCCACCTGAAGGCAGATCTACCCGATCCGATAAAGCTGATTCAATTTCACGATCAATGTTCCTTGCCACCAGAAGCGGTTCGTTGCCTGTGTGGAGAACTACCTGCGTACCACGCATTGTCCAACCTGCTAAAAACTCCTGTGCGCGCCTTTGTCCATCAGTTGTATCAACAACTATCTCAGCAATATCCGTGGAGTATGCGTCCCGAATTACCCTATAAAGCAAATCTTGATCTCGATAGATAAGCTTCGGGCCTATTGACGCTTCTGCATCGGACACAATCGTTTGCCAGTGATCCCAGAGCTGCTCAAAGTCCTCAAACAGCTCAGGCTCTCCTTGTGCTTTAGCCTCAGTACGAATAATTAGACCTACACCAGGAGGCTTTAAGAGATTGACAATTGACTTCAGTCGAGCTCTTTCCCTGGCCTCACTAATTCTTCTGGATATGGATACACCACGCTCTTCTGGCACCAACACAAGAAACCGTCCAGGCAGGCTTATGGCTGTTGAGACACGAGGGCCTTTATGTCCTGTAGGCTCCTTTGTAATTTGCACTAACAACTTTTGTTTTGGCACAAGTCTCTCTTTAAGCGGACCTTGTCCAGGAACGTCATTAGCATGCAAAAACCCCATTTTGTCTTTGCCTAAATTGACAAATGCTGCATCTATGCCAGGCAGGATGTTCTCTACCGTTGCAGTGTAAATGTCACCAAGAAGAAGCTCTCCTCGGTTGACAAAAAACTCAACAACACGGTCATTCTCCAACAGCGCGGCTATATTGTCTTGCTCTGCTATTACAAGTGCTTTTCTCATAATGCTCCTTTTTCTGAAAAATCAAAAAGTGGAATACCGTCGGCGGTAGCTAGACTAAGTCTTGTTACACGCCAAATTATTTCTGGCTCGATGAGTCTCAGGAGATCC
Organism: Candidatus Melainabacteria bacterium; assembly: GCA_016209785.1. Taxonomy (GTDB): domain Bacteria; phylum Cyanobacteriota; class Vampirovibrionia; order Obscuribacterales; family Obscuribacteraceae; genus JACQVM01. The sequence continues at coordinate 3,741 of JACQVM010000126.1, forward strand.
GCTGGTCGGACGTGCAAATTTGAGAGTGTAGCTAGCTCAAACTCCAACGTCAAAGGTTGCACCTCCAGGACCTTAAGCGAAAAGACTCCGGGTTTAATATCTCTCGGCACCTGCCTAACAGCAGACTTGCAATCACTTGTCTGACAGTAAAGAGCTGGCGAGGACACCATAGTGGCAACCTTCTCAGCCATGTTAGCCTGAACTAAACCTCTATACTTGTTATAAAGATAATCAACCGAGCTTGGAGAAGGTGTGGCTTGATAAAGTGCTCTGCCTACCACAGACGCAATAGCTGTTTTTCTTTGTGATGCTTGAACTGGTTTGGCACGCCTTACTTGCACTTCCGGTGGTAGACACCTATTTAAACTGCTTACAAACTCATCAGCAGTGATAGCTTGAGACAATTCAATTTCAGCTATCTCCGCAACACTTTCTTCAAACAATGGTAACGGCACAGCCAGTGATAGTTTGGGACTTGGGTTAAAACCTTGGCTAAACAATACGCTTAGCTGGGCCCGGCGGGCAGCACGGATGAGCAAGTGCTGCAAATCCAGGTGCGATATGAATCTCAACTCTCCTGTCTTGGTAAATTCAAACCGGATTTTTGTCAGCACCATATCCGGGTCTCGTGTGTCCACCCTTGGCACTGTCCGGCAATGTTCCAACTTGGCTTGGTTTTCGCCTTGTGGTAGCTCCTTAATGAATGGGTTTTTGGACATTGTCTGCTGCTTAGGATTGGCTAAGACATGCATGGTGGCTAACTGGGTACAAATACCGCAACCATGACAAACACTTTGGGTGCAGGGCTCGGTTTCGTCACCGGACACTGCCATGCTCCATTGCCCTTCAAGCCAAGCCCCACTAAGTCCAACATGGACAATTTCCCATGGAGGACTTACGCCAATATCGCGCTCAGTGCATGCTAGGAGCCTAAGCGATTGTCCTGCCGTCAACGCTGCCTCGTCCCACAGAGCAAAGTTAAACTTCTCTTCCCATGCATCAAACTTGCACCCTAACTGCCAGGCACGATATATGATTTCACCAACTGTACGATTGCCTCGTGAGATAACAGCCTCAAGAAGACTTACATGAGGACGAGTAAAGTTCAAATTGACCTTTCTCAAGCCTAATTCTTTCAGTTTGCTTTTAAGCACATTTTGACGCCGGATTGTTTCTTCTGGACTGATTTGCCCAAACCATTGAAAGGGAGTAAATGGCTTAGGCACAAAATTTGAGATGGTACAGGTAAGTTCAAGCATTCGCCGGTGTCTTGCGGGATTTTCTTGCCGCATTGCAGCACAGCGCTCTGTGGCTTCTTGCAAAATCCCAATGATTCCTAAAAGATCGTCGTCTGTCTCTGTCGGTAAACCAAGGATAAAGTACAGCTTCACAGCAGCCCAACCAGACTGATATGCAGTCTCAATAGCTGCAATGATCTCGTTGTGGCGCAAGCCCTTATTGATGACACGTCTCAGGCGCTCCGTACCTGCCTCCGGTGCTAAAGTGATAGTGCTCTTGCGCACCACCTTAAGTTGGTGAGCAATATCACAGTTCATTCTGTCAGCTCGCTGACTAGGCAAAGACATCGACACACGCCGGCCGCCATGTTCCTCATTCAATGCTATGGTGGCTTCGTGGAGGCTTGTATAGTCACTGACACATAAACCCAACAGTGAATACTCCTCATAGCCACTCTGGCTGAGGACTTGCTTGGACAACCTTACAAGATCCTGGCTACTTCTTTCCCTGACTGGCAAAAAAGTATAGCCAGGCTGACAAAACCGACAACCACGATCACAGCCCCGTCTAACTTCCAGTACTTGGCGGTCATGGACAAGTGACAGATATGGAACAAGGGTTCCCTCCGGTTGATTGGCATCGGTTAGCGGCTCAGTTTGCCGCACAATGCGCTCAGGAATGTCTGGCTTAATAGGACTAGCTATACCTGTGTCAGAGACACCCTTATAGAACCTAGGCACATACACGCCTGGAATCTGTCTGGCTATCTCATGGAGTAGCTCTTCACGAGGCACCAAGCCTCTAGCACACCTGCCCTTGTAACACCGCACAGCTTCCATCACCGCGCTAACAGCTTTCTCACCATCAC
>JACQVM010000127.1 GCA_016209785.1 Candidatus Melainabacteria bacterium
ACCCTACACAGCATAAGATTAGAAAGTAGCGTCCTCAATGGGGAAATTCCCATCCCGCTAAGGGAGCTTTGGTGAGCAGCCCGAAGTTTTTACAACCCCCAATTGTCAACCCAGCTTTTCGGCAATTCCAGACCAGCTTGCCTACCGGCTAGTGACCATTGACCTTGATGAATGGCTTCATGTTGGGGAAGAAGAAATAAGTGCTCAAGAACTGACATTTTGCACGTTTGCCAAGCAATTTGTTCAGCAATAGGGTCGCCCTTGAAACTTGCTAGCGTTGAGTAAAGATAACTATCCTGTGCACGCAGGTGATCCTCAAGCTTTTTCAACGAAGTTTCCATGGACAAGTCCATGCGCTTTTTTGAAAAGTCTGCCCGTCCGGTCTCTAGTGCCTTAACATAGCATTCTTGCACATCAGCCACGTGCCGAATTTGCTTACCGAGTGTTCCAAACTGTAATTGGGGTGAATAAAGGAGATCCTCCTCCTTTAAGCAGTGAAGGAAATCATAAGTAAGCGAGCGAGTAAACTGCCAAGTTTTCGCAAACTGGGCCAGCCATGGGTTGGAAATCATAAGGCACCTTTTTTACTAATGCATTCATCAAATCAAGCAACAGGTTACCTACCATCTTTGTGAACACACGCCAAGTTCGCAACTGTCCATGATATCAGCTAGCCTGCAATAAACTACCTTGACTTCCCCGGGGAAATCTTGCTCCACAATGTCTTGCCATAAAGCACCGGTGATTGCTAGAGATACGCATGGTATAGTGCTTCTACTGGCAGCCAGACCAACTCCAAAAGTAGGGGCGTAACACAAGATGTTGCGAGTAAGTACATGCCTATTTAGCTCACTTGTGCTTGCCGGGCTAACACCACACCTACAGCAAGAAAAGCACCCCCCTTTAGAAACGCCACAGAAGCAGGTTGCTCCTGCAAACACAAAAAATACGCATAAACACTCAGACTGGGCTGAAGATGAAGATCCTGAAAATCATCCTGCAGACTGCTCACAACCAGCCATCGACGAAACAACCACCTTCAGCGAGCAACCGTTTAAACATAGCGATCAGCTTAAGCCCCTTGATCCTCGGCTGTGGGACCACAAAAGCTTCGACAACAAAGTTTTGGCAGATCATCAAACCGACAGGCGCTGGTATAGACTTCCAGAATGGCTAGCAGGCACCTGGCATACAGACTCAGAAACAACACTAGAAGAAATAGACCTGCGTTTTGGCACCAGAGATATATTGCCGTATACTATCAAGCACAAAGAAAGCTGGATTTTTGGAATGCAGAGGGATGCTCAAGGGTCTGTCTGGCACTTCGTGATGCTTCCACACCTGCAGCAGATTACTAAGCCTGACAGATCTCAATATGCATTAGTGACTAAAACATCAATTTGCAGTACAAGAGATTCGGGACTGATACTTAAATCACAACGTATCTCCATAGAGGTTGAAAGATTTACCAACATAATTTCCTCTGCACACAGCAAAGAAATCATAGAACACCTATATCCCATCTCACCTGCCAAAGCAAGAATGTTTTTGTCGGTGAAGACCTTTGATGTGGATGGTGCTCCTATATGGATGTCGCGCAGTGTCCGAACCTTGCGTAAACTTAAAGGCTTTTCTCCAATGCCCCAACATGAGGGGCAAGATCTTGTTGCCTTATTTAAGGAGTTCCTAAACTCTGCCGATATGGGGTGTCTGTCAGGGTCTCAGTCAAAATAGCTAGGTATCCTAATGTCTTACATCCAAACACAAGAAAAGCCTTCAGCCAAGCAAAAGTGGGCATTGTTACTCCAAGCCTTGCGACCACGCCAGTGGACAAAAAACCTAATTGCTTACGCCCCTTTATTGTTTGCTACCAAGATGCATGAGGGACTACTTTTCCTGGACGCAACGTGGTGCGTACTTTCTTTTTGCCTTATTTCGGGGGCTCTTTATATCTTCAATGATGTACTAGATGCTGAGGCAGACAGAGCACACCCTAAAAAACGATTGCGCCCAATTGCCTCAGGAAAGCTCGACAAAAACACAGCCTCTGTCTTTGCTCTTGTTGTTGTCTTTATTGGATTAGCCATAAGTTTTTTGGTGAGGCCTACGCTTACCGTGGTGTGTCTGGTTTACTTAGCCCTAGGACTGACATATGCTACTGTCCTCAAGCACCACCCCATCTTAGATGTTCTTGCCATAGCTGCAGGGTTTGTCTTGAGAGCCTTTGCTGGTGCACTAGCAGTAAGAGTACCCATGTCAGGATGGTTTCTTTTATGCACCTCGCTTGCAGCATTGTTTCTGGCCCTTGAGAAGCGCAGACAAGAGCTTAATCTTCTTGGTGACAACTCCACTATCCATCGAAAATCTCTGGAAGGTTATTCCATTGAACTCTTGGATCGCATGGAAAGCATCATTGTGCCGAGCCTGTTAACATCTTACGCATTTTACAGTTTTCTCTCAATTCATGGTCAGTGGATGATGCTCACGGTGCCCTTTGTTCTTTACGGCGTTATGCGTTATCAAATGTTGTCGGTAGAACACCAAATCACTGGCACACCTGAAGAAGTCTTGCTTAAGGACCGTCCAATTCAACTTACCCTTATCTTGTGGCTATTGACTGCCGCATGCGTTGTATACGGCGTACCTAATGTACTAAGGCCTATCTCACACGCAGTAGATTCACTTAAACTGTTTCAGTAGCTAGTAGTGAGGAGCAAAATGCATAGATTGACCAGGCTTGTATGTTTCCTTTGCCTTAGCATGCCAATGTTGATTGCCTCTCCCTGGGCACTAAGCAAAGATATTCTGCCAACAGCAAAGATATCTACCTCACGCTTGCCAGCATTTATACGTCCTAAAGCATACGAACTTTACCTTGAGCCGGACCTTACTCAGTGCACCTTTACTGGTCATGAAACCATCTTGATAAATGTCCATCGTCCAATTACAGCCATTGTCCTCAACGCAACTGAGCTAACAATATCTAAAGCAACTGTCCACTGGTGGCAAGCAAACAAAGCACAAATATTGGAAGGCAACGTCGCATCAAGTCCTAATTTAGAGCAGGTAAGCATTGTTTTGCCACACGCACTGAGCCCTGGATCGTACAAACTACAGCTTGCTTTTCAAGGCAAGATTGGTGACAAGCTCAGGGGCTTTTACATGGCCCACTACAATGACGCTGCGGGCATACAACAGAAGCTGGCCGTTACCCAAATGGAGCCAACGGACGCTAGGAGGCTATTTCCTTGCTTTGATGAACCTGCATTCAAGGCAACTTTCCGTCTAACCGTAGCCATTGATCCAGCACTTACTGCTGTATCAAACTCACCTATAGTAAGCCAACAGTGGCACGCCCGGTCAGGCAAAAAAATTATTGCCTTTGCTGCAACACCCAAGATGTCCACATATTTAGTAACCCTTATTGTAGGGCATCTAGAAGCAACACCTGTCAAAATGGCTATCGGCAAAGTTCCCATCCAAGTTTGGACTGTGCCAGGCAAATCTTGTATGGGACGTTATGCACAAGAGATTGCAGCACGCCTCCTTGAATACTACAACAACTACTTTAAGTCCCCGTACCCGGCACCAAAGCTCGATCTTATAGCAGTGCCTGATTTCGAAGCTGGTGCAATGGAAAACCTTGGAGCCATTACATTCCGGGAAACAGCATTACTGGTAGATGAGAAAACAGCATCCACACAAACACGACAAGAAGTTGCAGAGATTGTAGCCCATGAAATGGCACACTTGTGGTTTGGAGATCTAGTCACCATGAAGTGGTGGGATGATCTTTGGCTTAATGAAGCCTTTGCTACTTGGATGTCCACCAAGGCAGTCGACAAACTTATGCCAGGCTGGCATGTCTGGGATGACTTCCACTTATGGCGCATGAGAGCCATGACCACAGATGCTCTACAATCGAGCCGACCCATTCACTTTCCTGTGCATAATGCCTTGCAAGCCAATGAAATGTTTGACGAAATTACCTATGTTAAGGGAGCATCTATTTTAAGAATGCTTGAGACATTTGTTGGTGAAACCATCTTTCAGTCTGGCATTGTCAACTTTATTAAGCAACATGCCTTAGCCAACGCAGACACAAACGATCTGTGGTCAGCACTTCAAAGGGCTTCACAGTATCCAGTACAGCAAATGATGAGCTCCTGGGTAAATCAACCAGGTTATCCTCTTCTTTCACTTTCACTTATCGAAAGGGGAAGAAAGATTACATTGCACCAAAGGAGATTTCTTCTCGATTCAACTGAGGCAAACAACACTCTTATGTGGTACATGCCTGTTGAACTAAGGACATTAGCTACAAACGGACAGTTACACCCATTGTCCAAGACAAGGCCAGTGCACCGGCTCAACGTCCTTCCCCAAATTAACCAGACCTTTGCTCTGCCACAACCAACCAAAGTGGTAATAGCTAATGCTGACGCCAATGGCTATTATCGCGTGCATTACGGCACAACTTTATTAAAGACACTAGTTCCTTTACTGCAGACAACACTGTCCCCTGC
>JACQVM010000128.1 GCA_016209785.1 Candidatus Melainabacteria bacterium
CGACAATGTCCCGTATATGTATAAGCTGCTGAAGATTGCGACGTTGAGCCAGGTTGAAGATAAGGTGCTCAGCCTTATCAATGAGCATGTCAGCATCAGCATCTTCGTAGCAGCTAGCAACAATTTCTGTGCCTGCCTTGATTAGATTCCGGAGTAATGCTTTCTCATGAACAGCTCTGGCATAGTACTCTACGTTTGCTGTGGTGGCCACCGCCATGGCTAAGTCGGTGATGTATTGCCGCCCGCCTATGTTTTCTAGTTGGCCCTTGTCTTTCAGATACTGGCAGACAGTGACAATGTCAATTGGCTCGCTTTGGTCAAAAAGATCGAGCATGGCTGCAAAGATGACCTGATGCGCCTTCCTGTAAAAGTATGTGGGCTCCAAAACATCCACTACTCGCGATATTGCTTCGCCATTTACAAGCAGGGCGCCGAGCACTGCTTGCTCAGCCTCAACAGATTGAGGTGGCATGCGTTCGGCTACTGTATCTGTTGTGGACAACTCGAGGCTCATGTTGTTTTAAAGCACAGCTATATTTGTACTACGATTGATCAGGCAATTTAGTTCGATTGTTAGTCATCCTCGAGCGATGACGTGTCTCCGGTAGGGAGACCTAGTTCCCATGCTTTAAGCAAGCGACGCATAATTTTCCCAGATCGGGTTTTTGGAAGACTTTCGCGGATTTCAATTTCTCTTGGGTACGCGTGAGTTGCTAGCTTGCGCTTTGTGAATTCCTTTATATCCTCGATAAGCTCGGGAGAGGCTGTTACCTCATTTGCCAGCACTATAAAGGCCTTGATGATTTCGCCGCGCTCTTTGTCAGGTTTTCCAATGACTCCAGCTTCGGCGATACTAGGATGCTCAACTAGAGCCGACTCTACTTCAAATGGCCCAACCCTGTGTCCTGCAGTGTTAATTACATCATCGGCTCGGCCTACAAACCAAAAGTAACCTTCTTCATCAATCCAGGCGTTATCACCGCTGAAATACCAGCCAGGTATACGAAAGAACTCGTTGTATTTTTCCTCATTTCGCCAAATTTGCCTAAGCTGTGCTGGCCAGCCTGGACGCACGACAAGTCTGCCAAGTTGACCTGGCTCTAGCTCGTTGCCATCGTCATCCACCACTGCAGCACATACTCCTGGGAGAGGCTTACCCATTGAGCCTGGCTTAATGGGCAAACAAGGAAGATTAGCAATAAGTTGCATGCCAGTTTCTGTCTGCCACCAGTTGTCGTGAATTGGCAGCCCAAATACTGTCATGCCCCACCGAATAACTTCTGGGTTTAGAGGCTCACCAACGCTTAGAATGTGACGGAGGCTGTCTAGCTTGTATTTGTAGACTAGTTCATCGCCAGCTTTCATGAGCATGCGCAGTGCGGTGGGGGCTGTGTACCAGACGGTGATCTTAAGTTTGTCAATCAAGCCGTACCAGTCCTGGGCATCAAACCGACCTTCATAAGTTACAACTGAAGCACCATTAGACCAGGGTCCGAAGATACCATATACGGTGCCCGTTACCCAGCCGGGATCTGCTGTGCACCAGTATACATCGTCATCTCGTAAATCCAACACCCATTTTGTGGTCATGTGGTGGCCCAAGATGTCGTTGTGCACGTGTATAACCCCTTTGGGTTTACCGGTGGTGCCCGAAGTATAAAGAAGATACAGCGGATCGTCTGGCTCCATGGGAGTGCATTCAAGTTTGTCTGAGGAGAGCTCCGTTAGCTCCTCATAACTTAGCTCGCCGGGACTAAGGCTTGATGGGTCGGCTCCAACGACAATCACGTACTCAAGATCTGGGAGCTCACTACGTACTTCATCCACACGGGCCTTAAGGGCAGGGGTTGTGACAATGATCTTAGCCTCACTATCCAGCAAGCGATCGCGCAGAGCATCTGGACCAAAGGCAGAAAACAATGGCCCAGCAATGGCGCCAATTTTGGCAACTGCAACGGTTGTTACGTAAAGCTCGGGTATGCGGGGCAAATACACAAAGACACGATCACCTTTTTCAATACCTAGTTGCCTCAGTGCATTACCCATACGATTGGCAGAAAAGTAGATATCTTGATAGGTGAATTTCTCTATTTGTCCATTGATGTCAACTGAGTAAAGTGCAACTTTGTTACGCCGTCCGTCATGCATGTGCCGATCTACTGCGTTATATGCTGCGTTTAATTTTCCCTCAGCAAAGTATGACAGCTCAGCTTTGGCCTGGTCCCAAGAGAATGTTAGACGCGTACTTTCATAGTCTGTAAGATTGGCCTTGACAGGGCTTTTCTTGATGAGTTCACGTCTTGTGCTGCGGGGGGGACGATGTGCCAATTTGTCGTGAGATTTGACCTTCAATTCCTGCACCGTTTGATCCTCCAGATAAGCCCTCGTCGAGTTGATTACTTTCATAGCCTACCTGCCTTGTCTCAAGCTACAACTTTAGTAGCAAAAATTATGAAAATATGAGGTACACAGTTTAACCTTTAGAGGCCCCAATGCGCCTTGGCTTAACTTAACATTGTCTCTTATCTTTCTAGTTTGTTATCTTAGCTCTGTGCTTATAGCGGTAGAGGAGGTTTTGCATGCCGGAGATGATGAAGGCCATGGTTGTGCATGAGCACGGCCCGGCTAGTGTAATGAAGCCCACGGACTTTGCTAAGCCAAAGCCAGGCATTAAGCAGGCTTTAGTCAAGGTACGTGGATGTGCCTTAAATCACCTAGATGTATGGATAAGAACAGGCATTCCAGGGGTTACCTTGCCCATTATTTTAGGTTGTGATGTAGCCGGCGAGGTTGTGGAGTTAGGGGAAGGTGTTTCTCACTTGGCTGTAGGTAACCGGGTACTTGTTGATCCAGGGCTGTCCTGTACAGTGTGCAAAGAGTGCCTAAGCGGAAATGAAAATTTGTGCCGTGATTACCATATTTTAGGTGCTGGGGCTGATGGTGGTTATGCTGAATATGTGGCTGTACCAGCGGAGAATTGTTTTGCCATTCCACCAGGGTTAAGTTTTTGTGAGGCTGCTGCGATACCCTTGGTGTTTATGACTGCTTGGCATATGTTGGTAGCTAGGGCCCAGGTTAAGCTAAATGAAACTGTTCTAGTTGTGGGTGGTGGGAGTGGAGTAGGAACAGCCGCTATTCAAATTGCCAAATTGTATCGGTGTCGTGTAATTGCTACCGTAGGTAGCCAAGACAAGGCAAGCAAGGTGCTGGAGCTTGGCGCTGACGAGGTGATTATTCACACCGAGGAGTCCATAGCTGATGCCGTACGTAGGTTGACAGATAAGCGGGGAGTAGACATTGTTTTTGAGCATGTAGGTCCAGCTGTGTTTGGTGATTGTTTAGCTAGCCTGGCTATCAATGGGCGTCTTGTTACCTGTGGTGCAACCACGGGACCTGCCTGTGAGGTAGTCTTGACGCGATTGTTTATGAAGCACCAGACAATTTATGGCTCGCTTATGGGTACCAAACGTGAACTGGTAGAGCTGTTGAGCTTTTTCCGGAATGGACTTTTAAAGCCGGTAGTTGACACTGTTTTACCATTGGCTCACGCTGTCAAGGCACATGAAATGTTGGAGAGTAGATTACATTTTGGCAAGATAGTACTTGACCCAACTATCTAAGGCTTATATTCACTGTCCGAGAAATAGCGCTCATCTACAAGGAAGCCAATTGCTAAGCCACTAATGGCTCCAACAACAAGTCCCCACACTAAGCCAGTCTTCATACCAAAATACGGACTTACAGAAACTGGCAAGGGCCAATACTCCATAACCTTAAAGCTGAATGCTGTCACCAGAGCACCAACTGTACCCAGCGTGAGCATGCCGATTGCTGGCATACTTAATTGAGAAGAAGTATTTTTCTTGATAGTCATTTACAATCTCGCAGCTTGCCTTTAGCAGGTAAATAAAGCACTTGGGAAGTATAACAGATACCGGCTTCTTATGATTTTTTGTGATAGGTTAAGCCTTTACGAGAGGCTATTGGGACCTAACAACAAAGCAATGCCAGCTATCGTTTTAGCATCTCTTACCTGGCCATTGAGGACATACTGCCAAGCCTGCTGTACTGGCACAATGATGACCTCAGTTTCTTCATCTTCGTCAAGTGCTTTTCCTTGAAAGACGATATTTTGTGCTCTAAACAGATGTAGCAACTCGTTGCAAAAGCCAGGTGCACTATACATGGAAGTTAGTGGTTTCCAGCTTTGTGCCTCATAGCCTGTCTCCTCCAGGAGTTCTCTTTGTGCAGCTAACAGCGGCTCTTCTCCTGCCTCGAGTCGTCCAGCAGGAAGTTCCAAGAGCTCCATGTCGATTGTGTAACGATACTGCCTAATAAGTATCACAGTACCCGGCTGTGGTTGGCAAGCTATAACTACACCACCATTGTGTTCTACTACTTCCCGTGAAAAGGTTTTTCCTTCTGGTCCTTGCAACTGGTCGACTCGCAAGTTGACAATCTTTCCCTCAAAAACTTTATTGCTACTTATTGTGTTTTCACGTGTAAAAAGAGCCATGGGAGCTTCTCCATGCGACAATTTTTAGAGCGTACCATATCTTTCAATACATGCTATTCACACCATGTCAAAAAGAAACAATGAACTATACTGACTTGCTGCTTTACATTGAGAGTCTTTCTCCGACAACTCAAAAGCCATGCTTAGAGCGCATGAAGCTTTTTATGGAAGAATCTGGGAAGCTTCAAGACAGTTTTTCTTCCATTCATGTTGGGGGCACTAACGGCAAGGGTTCTACGGCAGTCATGTTAGCTAGTGTTTGTCGACAAGTTGGACTTAAGGTGGGTTGCTTTACTGGTCCTCATCTTTTACGCTGGAATGAGCGCTTTCATGTTGATGGTCAGCCTGTTGCAGATGAGGAATTGTCTTACCTGGCTACCTACGTGCGGGCTCTTTCAGAGGGTTTTGGGCAGAAGCATCCTGAGTTTGGGACGCTTACTTGGTTTGAATTCTTAACTGCAGTTGCATTTTTCCTTTTTGCTCAAAGAAAAGTTGATGTTGCTGTGGTAGAGGTAGGATTAGGGGGACGATGGGATGCTACAAATGTGCTGTCATCACCGCTGGCCACGGCTATTACAAATGTGGAACTAGATCATATGCAAATCCTGGGTGAGACGATTGCTGAAATTGCTTATGAAAAATCAGGGATCATTAAGCCAGGAGTTCCGATTGTGACAGCCTCATCAGGATGTGCGCTTGATGTGGTTAGGGAAACTGCCACTGCCCTTGGTGCCCCCCTTATTGAATGTAGGCTACCAGATATGATACTGTCTAGAAATCTAAATTGGAAGCTTGCTCAAGCATTCTCGCAACATGATTTTGCTTACATTGTTGAAAGGCTTTCCTTAAGAGGTCGTCATCAAAAGCTAAATGCTCTTGTGGCTATAGGTACTTTGATTGCTTCAGGGTTGGTGAATTGCCAGGCTCACAACTTGCGCGATCTGCTTGTCCCGGCTCTGAGCTCAGTTTACTGGCCTGGGCGCTTGCAATTTCTTTGGGATTACCAATTGGTTGTTGACGGGGCGCACAATCCTCACGGAGCTAGGGCTTTAAGGCAGGCTCTTGATGAGCTATTTCCTGGCAAGGACATAATATTTGTCTTAGGCTGTTTTCAAAACAAGGATGTTGGTCGTGTTGTGTCGGAGTTAATCAGGACTGGTGATAGAGTCTTTGCCTGTGAAACTGAGTCCAGGCGTGCTGTATTTCCTGCTCAGCGTATTGTCGAGGTGGCTCAAGATAGAGGTGCTGCAGGACAATCATTCCCTACCGTCGGGCACGCCCTACTGGCAGCTTTGTCTTGTCGTGCTAGCCATGAGATTATTGTTGCTACAGGATCTTTTGCGATCGTAAAGGATGTTATGGCTCATCTGGGTTGGAGTTGTGTGGAGGATGGAGTCAAACCCCCGCCCTTAATGCCGGGGTGTCCTTGCATGAAAGTCAGCTTAGAGAGTTAGATGTGGAACATGTGTATACTCATCTTGTGTAGACAATGACAACTTCAAAGACTGGGGGATGGAGTCGGATGCAGGTTATGACACTTTTTGCAGATCGTATTAGTGAACTTGGGACTGAAAATGCTTTTAAAATTGGCCCTCACATTGCTGCTGTGGAAAGTGCCGGCAACAAGGTTATTAGGCTCAATCTTGGTGAGCCAGATTTTAACCTGCCAGAGTTTGTGAAATACGAGATTAAGCGCCAGCTTGATCTCAACAATACCCATTACTGTGATCCTAAGGGCTTGCTTTCGTTACGCCTGGCTATTGCTAAACAAATGAGGCAGATGCGTGGTCTGGATGTTTCGCCTGAACGGGTGGTGGTTTTTCCAGGCGGCAAACCGTCAATTGGTTTTTGTCAGGAAGCATATTGCAATCGCTCTGATGAAGTTATATACCCGAGCCCGGGCTTTCCAATTTATGAGTCTTTTACACGGTATGTAGGTGCGAGCCCTGTGCCTATGCATTTGAAGGAAGAAGAGGGTTTTACCGTTTCTGCCGATAGGCTTGCTGAGTTAATTACAAAGCGCACCAAACTTATCATCCTGAACTTTCCATCCAACCCAACAGGCGGTGTGGCCTCGCGCGAACAACTAGAGGCACTGGCGGATGTAATTAAAAGAAAATGCTCGCCTGCGGTGCGCATATATTCAGACGAAATCTACGAATACATTGTCTTTGACGGACGCAAGCATGTCTCTATTGCCTCGCTTGCTGGCATGGAAGAGCGTACCATTGTCAGCAGTGGTTTCTCTAAGACTTTTGCTTGGACGGGAGGTCGTATAGGTTATGCGGTGTTTCCCTCTGAACAAGAAGCCAATGTTTTTAAGAACCTCAACATCAACTATTTTTCTTGCATCCCACCTTTCAATCAAGAGGGTGCACGCCTGGCCCTCGAGCATCCGGACTCGCCAAAGGTAATTGAGGAGATGGTTAAGACTTTCCAGACTCGTCGAGATGTGATTGTGCGTAAGCTCAATCAGATTGACGGTGTTACGTGTCGTATTCCTGGTGGAGCTTTCTATTTGTTTCCAAACATAAGTGGTGTCTGTCAAAAGCTGGGTGTCATTGACGCATATGACAGTTTGGTGGCTGATCTGCGCCAGCGCACGTCACCTTCTGCCATGTTCCAGATGTTTGCCCTTTACAACCACCATGTTGCTGTAATGGATCGTAATTCTTTTGGCAAGATTGGTGCAGATGGTGAGCATTACCTGAGGCTCTCAATTGCTTCGGATCTCCCGGTCTTAGAAGAAGGGGTACGGCGACTGGAGGTAGCTAGCAGGGACCATGATGGTTTTGAGAACTTTGTGAGAGAACATGCCCGTGACTTGTTGTAAGGGTTGGTTGTATTAAGAGCGTAATTCATTTGGGGGACCTATGCTTAGTCTTCAAACAAAAACGCAGAAGCTGGAATTTGGGTGGCGCCGCGGGCTTTATTTTGACTCTCAAGATTTGCTTAAGACAGACGGCTTGCGTGTCTCTCCTGTTCTTAAAAGCTGTCTGGAAGATCTTGACTTAATCTACCGTACACTTTGTGGGATTCTCTACAACTTCGTTCCAACTTCAGGTCATCCTGGTGGCAGCATATCCTCAGGGCGGATAGTTGCTGGGCTCCTTTATGACACCATGAGCTATAGCATAGGTAACCCAGACCAACCTGCCTCCGACATCATCTCTTATGCTGCTGGGCACAAGGCTATGGGGCTGTATGCTATGTGGGCACTGCGTGATGAGGTTTGTCGACAATACAAGCCAGAGATGCTGCCTTCCGAGGAGCGCAAACGGTTACGACTGGAGGATCTTTTAGGATTTCGCCGTAATCCTACCCAGGACACGCCACTTTTTAAGCAATATCATGCCAAGACTCTGGATGGTCATCCGACCCCAGCGGTGCCCTTTGTGAGGCTTTCTACCGGGGCTTCTGGTGTTGGTATTGGTTCTTCTTTTGGTCTGGCGATAGCTGCACGTGATTGCTTTGGCAGCAACACACCTTTTGTGCATGTCATTGAAGGAGAAGGTGGCTTAACCCCGGGTCGTGTTCATGAGTCCTTGGCGACTGCAGCCACTGCTCAGGTGAACAATATTGTGCTGCACGTTGACTGGAACCAGTCATCAATTGATTCAGATCATGTTTGTCGTGATGGGCAGATTCCGGGAGACTATGTGCAGTGGAACCCAATGGAGTTTGCTTACCTAAACGACTGGAATGTCATCTATGTTGATAATGGTTTTGACGTTGAGCAGATCTTAGCCTCTCAGCGCCTGGCAGTTGGCCCAATAAATGACCAGCCTACCTGCATTGTTTATCGTACTGTTAAGGGCTGGCAGTATGGCATTGAGGGTAAGAACTCACATGGAGCTGGACACAAATTTTGTTCGAAAGAATTTTATGAGTTTCTGAAACCTTTTGAGATGCGCTTTAATACTAAGTTCCCTGTTTGTGACCGACAAAGTACTGATGCGGCAATTGAGGAGTTGTACTTCCAGCACCTGCTTTGTATCAGGCAGGTGCTTAGCAGTAATCAGCCGTTGGTGCAGGGATTAGGAGATCAGCTTGCTAAAGCTAGCAGGTCTTTGGCTACCAGCGGTAGAGCATTACGTGAGAATGCGCCCGATGTAAAACAACTTTATAGATTTATTCCAGATGAGGTTCCTGCTGGCATTGCGTTGGACAGCGGACACAGCGATACTCTCCGTGAGTCCTTAGCGCGGGTTTTGAGCTATCTAAACAGGCAATCCAACGGGGCAATTTTTTGTACGTCTGCAGATTTGTGTGGTTCTACCAGCATCAAGAAAGTTAATGATGGCTTTGCTGAGGGTTACTGGAATGCTGTCAGCAACCCAAGCTCACGCTTGTTGGCGGTTGGTGGAATTTGTGAAGACGCGGCTGGTGCCTTGGTTGCTGGTATCTCGTCTTATGGTGCCAGCATTGGGGTAGCGTCATCGTATGGTGCATTTATTGCTGCCTTACAGCATGTAGCTGCACGTCTACATGCCATTGGACAGCAGGGGTGCTTTGACTACAACAAGGCTCCGAGCAACCCGTTTTTTATAGTTTGTGCGCACGCTGGGCTTAAAACTGGTGAGGATGGCCCAACCCATGCCGATCCACAGCCCTTGCAGCTTCTGCAAGAAAACTTCCCACGCGGGTATATGATTACACTTACGCCGTGGGATCCCAACGAGCTTTGGCCGCTAGTGGTTGCAGCGCTGAAAGCACGCCCGGCGGTGATTGCGCCTTTTGTAACACGCCCGGTCGAAACTATTCTTGATCGCGGCAAACTGGGGCTGCCACCAGTTAGTGCTGCAGCTAAGGGTATTTATGCTGTACGCAGGGCTCACAAGAGCCCTTACCACGGAACGGTAGTACTCCAGGGTAGTGGTGAGATGTATGCTTTTCTGGAAGAGGTGTTACCTAGAATAGATCAAGAGGGGCTCAATCTTAATGTCTTTTATATTGCCAGTGCTGAGCTATTTGATCTGTTACCTTTAGCTGAGCAGGAGCAGATTTTCCCCGGCTCACTTAGACAAGAGGCAATGGGAATAAGTGGCTTTACCCTGCCAACCATGTATCGCTGGGTTTTATCGAGCGAGGGACAGGCCCGCTGCCTGCATCCATTTGCAAATGGCCGGTTCCCCAGCAGCGGAGCTGCCCGGAAAGTCATGGAAGAGGCTAACTTGCATGGGGAGGCTCAGTGGGAGGCAATCAAGAGCTACGCACACTCGATGGCTCGGCGACGATAGTCTTGATTTTGTGAGGACCTCAGAGATTTTTTATAATCTGGCTGGCGATGTTAAGCACCAAGGCTTACCTGTGGTGGGAGTCAGTATTTTACTTTTTGAATATTGGCGCCTGTCAACTGGGCTAATTAAACATCTTGTTGGGCAACAAAAGACTGGCTCTTGTGGGGAATTTAGTTTTGCAGTTGTTGCCGGAAGCTATTGCCTAGAAGTTGCCCCTGATTCTACAACAAGCTTTGTACGTAAGCTTTTAAGCGATATAAAGGTTGTTGGCAATACAACATGTCATGTAAGTTTAGTCACAGGTGTCATTGTAAGTGGCAGCGTGGTCACTGCCAGTGGTGTTATGGTGACTCACAGTGTGGTCATGGCGTTAGGTATTGAACCATGTTCATATCGTGTTGAGCAGTGTCTTGATTCTCAGGGGTTGTTTTCTATGGTGTTACCGAAGGGGCGCTATTGCTTGGCAGTCAGATATAATGACCAAGACAAGGACAACTCAGGAGAGAACTCTCACACGACAGGCAGCCCTTTCATTGCCACCACCTATGAGATCATTGAGGTGAGGCAGGACATGGTGCACAACATTAGGCTTCCAGAGATGGTCGATTTCCGAGGGTGCATACTGAGCCATGCTGGGGTGGCGGTGTCAGATGCAATTGTTACTCTTACCCCAGATGAGGACAATCTTGTTTTGGCTGATCTATGCTTGAAAGTTGCTACTAGAACATCTTTGTCTGGCAATTTTGCCATAAGTGTCCAGCCAGGCATTTATGATCTCAACATACAGCCTCCCCCATTGGTGCCACTAGCTGAGCTGACAGTTGAATCAATCACAATTGCCACACAGACAAGTCGTAACTTTACACTACTACCAGGCGTCTGCCTTCAAGGCAAGGTCTTATTTGCTAATCAACCAGTGGTAGGTTGTTTAGTGAAAGCAGTTGGGCAAGATGGGCTTACATATGTTGCCATGACAGACGGGTATGGTGAATTCTTCCTGAAATTGCCCTCTGGAGCCTATGAATTGAAAGTTGTTGGGCAGCCGGATATAGTCTGGCTATCGGCTAATTTGTCTATTGCGCCAGCGGTGCGGCAAGTCACAGCCGATGATGACATTTACTTGACCATTGAACTTGAAGGTGGACTCTCAGTTGCTGGGGTCGTTGTGGATTGTGCTGGACGCCCACGCCCGCAAGCTAAAGTTTCAGCGGTGGTTGATGAAGGTAGAATACCGCTGCCGGGAGATACTGCTGTTGCATCTGGTATGGCTGGTGACGATGGACGTTATTGCCTGGTGCTTGGTTCAGGATGCTATTGGGTTTTTGTCAATGATGAAGTTGGAAATGCTAAGCATGCTGAGGTTTCCTGTGAGCCGGTTAAGCTGGACTTAACTTGGTCGACAGGCTGTGTTGTGCGCTTTACAGTTTTATCAGAAGCTGACGAACCGATAGGCAGATGTGTGGTTC
>JACQVM010000129.1 GCA_016209785.1 Candidatus Melainabacteria bacterium
CTTTTGGAGTTCCATCTTCTGGGTATACAAATGATCGTTTTGCTGGAACAGGGACCTATGGGATGAATTCGTCTGGGATACCGACCGACGGTAGAGTTGGCTCTAAAGGTTCCAACGTGCCAAGTTATGATGAGATGCCACCGCCTGCGCCACCACGTCCTGCACCCAATGTAACCGCCCGTAGCAACCCTTATCCTGCCAGGGGACTAAATGACCAGGTAAGAACGTTAGAGCAGGAAGTGTTTGGCAGAGCTTACCTTAAAGATCCGCTGCCTGCTAGATTAAATCGATTGGAGTCCACTGTTTTTCCCCAGGAGAAGGCATGGGTGGACAAGTCTTTGCCTGACAGGGTGAATCGTCTTACCAGCATAATTACCCTTTCTCAGCCAGGACGTCGAATTGCTCAAAACAGTGGGGTTAGCAGGGCTGAGCCTGGATATGAAGACTATGGTGACCTGGATATAGGACAATCTCAACTTAGCCAACCGCGTGCTACCAGTGGGCTGTCTAAGATTATCAATTCTATTTCTAGTTTTTTGGGAGGTGGTTATGCAGGTGGCTATCCTAGCGTTGGTGGTAATTTGATAACAGACCCACAGACAGGGCTTTTGTATGATAGCTTGACCGGCAGCTTAATTGATCCGGTTACTGGTGTGGTAGTGGGACAACGCCTGAGTCCTGGGGTTGGATCTAGCATGGGTGGATTTGGTTCTTTCAGCAATGGCTTCTCTCCTTTTGGCTCATTGCCATATGGTATGGGTTCTGGCAGCGGAATACGCTTTGGATATGGCGGCATAGGGCGTTATGGCTACTCTATGTGGCCTTAGTGAAGACAGTTGCTGGCAATGATTCTTTTAACTGGTGGAACAGGTTTTTTAGGGGCACGGGTGCTTGAGGGGTTGATTGCTAGTGGGCAATCGGTGCGAATTGCTACAAGGGGAGGGCAAGATTGGCGCGGCGGGGTATTGGCTGAACTAAAAAACTCTGGCGCGCAAGTTGTGCTGGTTGATCTTACGCAATCAGACAAGATGATTAAGTTCTTGGAGGGCTGTACAGCAATAATCAATCTTGTAGGCATCATGCGCCAAGACAAGGAAGTTTCCTTCCAAGATATAAATGTAGAGTTAGTGCGCAAGTTGGTCTTAGCTGCTCATGAATGTGGCATACAGAGGTTTGTGCACGTAAGTTGTTTAGGTCCTCATGGACAGACGCAAAGTAGGTACTTTCAAAGCAAACGAGAAGGGGAAGATATAGTACGTCTGGGAAAGTTTTACTGGACTATATTTCGACCGTCTTTCATGTTTGGCCAGCAATGCCAACTGGTAGAAGCACTTCTGCCACTAGTAAAGAATTCACCAATTTTGCCTATTCTAGGCAGCGGGCTTAATCAAGTTCAGCCTGTGTTTGTGGATGATGTGGCAGCTTGTATAGTTCAGTGTGTTTACAACAAGGACACTGCTGGCAAAACCTACGAACTGGTTGGTCCTAAGGCATATACACAGGTGGAATTGATGCAGATGCTGGCGCGAGCTGTGGGAAAAGACAAACAGCAAGTAAACATCCCGACAGAGGCTCTCTTGAAGGCAACTGGTTTGACAGGAAAGTTTTTAACCAAGTTGCCAATCAACGAAGAGCTTATTTATATGTTGATATCAGATTCGGTGGCGGATCCAAGGACAATGCAAACTACTTTTAGTGTTAGTATGAAAAATTTTGAGAGCTACTTAGACCAGCATGTAAATAAGCATCAGTAGCTTGTTGAAATTTATATTGGACTAATATCTGTATGGCTCACCATGTGATACTTTCAATTGCCAGACGGTTTTGCAGAAAGGTTTTTTAGGCACACTATGATAAGGCTAAACAAGCCAGTTAAATTACTGGAGTGGGGAGAGGGTACCAATACGGTTAACCAGGTGTGGAAGCCAATGGCTCACGGGGCTCTGGTGTCGGCCAGGTCAGGTAATGGCGCCACTGTGCTTGTGGTGGAAGTCAAGGGTCCTGTATCTAAGACCAACACCCAAGACGAGTCTATCAAGGTGACACAAGAGGGTGAAGGTATGACAGCTCGCTCAGCAGCCTGGGGCGAAGTTGCTTGCGGTAGACTTAAGTGCGTTGAAAATGTAGGGCAAAAGTGTTTAGTTTATGTGGAAATTCCCACAGCAACAAAAATAAGTCGTTCATCATTTAACGGAACCAACAGGTAAATGGTGTAATTGCTGACGAAAAGCCAACTTGATGGGTCAGCACCCCTTTGCTTGCTTGAGGGTAGCTAGCAATAACTACTCCAGCAGGGTCAATGATGGCAGATGGTCCGGAATTGGCAGCAAAAACAAAATATCGCCTGTTTTCCACTGCACGTAAAACAGAAAAAGCAATCATCTGTTGCCCAATCATGGAATTGTGAAACCATGCCAGGTCACTTAGGTTAACAAGCAGCTCGCCGCCTGCCTGGACACTTTGGGCAACCAGTTCGGGGGAGATGGTTTCAAAGCAAACTAGCGGGGCAATGTTCCTGGAGGTGATCTTTAGCACTACAGGCTGCTTGCCCGAGGAAAAGCCAGTTCCTGCTGGGGTATTGGTTAGCTGTTGGATCCACTCAGGCAGGTACTCCACAAACTGTGGCGTATATTCCCCGAATGGGACTAGATAGCGTTTGTGGTAAACGGCAGATGATAAGATGCCATTAGCTGTAATACCAAATACAGAGTTAAAGGGATGTCCTTTGGGATCACAATCTAATGCCCCAATAATGAGATTGAGGTCTTGTTTGTGGGCAAATACTGAAAGCGTTGCTCGGGTTGCCGGACTGTTGGTGAGATAAACAGGCAAGGAGTTTTCTGGCCAGATTGCAATGCTAGCTGAGCGCTTGAACGTTAGTTCCTGCAGTTGTGTTAGTAGCTCATCGACTGTGTAACGATGCTCTGTCTTCTGCATTTCTATGTTGATGTTTGGTTGTGCTACTGAGACAGTCACGGACGACTCCTTTATGTAGCCTGCTGTTTGTGTGGAGCCCCAGAAGCAAAGCAATGCAAGACCAGCAGTTACAACCAAAATCTGACAGGTTGCACGAATTAGGCTTTGTTGAGCAAGTGGTTTGCAGTGTGACTGGTGCCAAATTGTAGCAATCAATTGTGCAAACGTAACGTTAAACAAGACAAGCACGCAACTAAGTCCAATCCCGCCTATCCAACAAGCAGCTTGAATGAGATTTAACTGCCTATACTGTGAATACTCAAGCATTGACCAAGGTACACCAAGCAACTGGTGTGCATTTCCAAGCTTGTTTTCTAAAAGAACCCACAACAAAGGAATTACAACAGAGGCAGGTAGGAGCCAGTGACCATTGACTTTGCGGGGCATGAAGCCTCCAGTCAGAGGCATGGCCTTTAAAAGAAAGGCAAACAGCCCAATGATGATTCCTTGGTGGAGTGAAACAATCCCCCAGCTCAATCCTGCCACCAGCTTGCTTTGCAACAGACTAAAACCTAGCCAGGTAAGGGGGTGAAGGCCCAAATACCAATTAAGATAGACTAAGTTGTAGGCAGTACCAAAACCAAGGCCAACCCAGAAAGCTTGTCCAGGATTTGGTCGTGAGACAGCAAGAAGGAGAAGGGGTATAAGTCCTATCCAGGCGAGATACCATTGATCAAATCCTGGAGCTGAAAATCCTAAGATGGTCCCAGATGCTAAGGAAAGAATTGCTACAAGGACGCTTGAGTGTTTAACAGATGCTTTGGTCAATCTGCCGGCTTAACCTCGTGCTTAGCCAGCTCTGCTTTTACCTTAGCCTCAATTTCTGACAAAAGCTTTGGATTAGCCTCTAAGCATCCCCTGGCTGCGTCGCGCCCTTGCCCTATACGCTCATCTTTGTAGCTAAACCATGCTCCTGATTTCTTTACGATATCCAGCTCGCAAGCCATATCCAGGATGCACCCAACAGAACTAATACCGCGGCCGTAAATGATATCAAACTCAGCAATACGAAAAGGTGGGGCTACTTTGTTTTTGACTACTTTTACCTTTACACGGTTGCCGTACTCTGTACTGTCTTTTTTTAAGGTCTCAATTTTGCGTATATCTAACCTAACTGAGGCGTAAAATTTTAAGGCATTGCCACCGGGGGTGGTTTCAGGGTTTCCATACATAACACCAATTTTTTGACGAAGTTGATTGATGAAGATAACCACGGATCTGGTTTTGCTTACAACTGCGGTAAGTTTTCTTAATGCCTGACTCATTAGTCTTGCTTGCAATCCAGGAAGACAGTCACCCATGTCGCCTTCAATCTCTGCCTTTGGCACAAGTGCAGCTACTGAATCAACGATGACTAGATCAACTGCACCGGAGCGAACCAGTTGCTCGGTAATCTCCAGAGCTTGCTCCCCGGTGTCAGGTTGGGAGATAAGGAGCTCGTCAACGTTGACGCCAAGTGAGCGCGCGTACTCGGGGTCCATAGCATGTTCGGCATCCACAATGGCTGCTATGCCTCCGCGCTTTTGAATTTCTGCTGCTACATGTTGAGCTAGCGTGGTCTTTCCAGAAGATTCTGGTCCGTATATCTCTACTATTCGTCCACGAGGGAGTCCTCCAACACCTAAGGCAACATCAAGCGCCAGTGCTCCAGTAGGAATTGCTTCAATCTGAGCATGCCTTGAATCTCCCAGACGCATGATTGAGCCTTCCCCATATTGTTTTTTTATAGCATCCATGGCTAATCCGAGTGCCTTTAAGCGCTCAGGATGTAAGGGCTTAATTTCGTGACCATTACCGGGGCTGGATTTTTCTTCAGCCCTTTCATTACTTTTTCCCACCATGGATTTTTCATTTTCAGATTTGTTTTTGGTTACAACTGCCATTTTTATTCTCCATCAAACCAAGGTTCTACCAAATCCGGAAGCACCAAGCCCGGTCAGGAATATTTAAAAGCTAGAAATCATGCCAGTGATCAACGAGAATCATCGCCAAATTATAGCTTTTATCAGCCTGTCCGCCAATTAAAAGTAGCCTGCAACAAGTACGCTGAGTGATCTTCTTATTAGGGTTTTAAAGGTTATTTGAAGGGTATAAACATGTTGCTAGCCAACAAAGTGCTTGCAAAGGGTAATTCAACAACATTAACGTCAAAGTGCCCCAGGAAGTTCAATTCTAGTAGGACGTCTGAGGTGCTAACTATCGTCTATAAGGGAAGCTATGGCTATGAAGACAGGGCAGAAGCTATTTAGTTTAAAACAAGCAGAAATTTTTGAGTCCTTCAATCCTGTAGAACTTGCGCGCCTGTTAGGTATTGTGGAAGAGATGGAGCTTCCCAAGCATCATGTTCTCTTTGCTCCAGGCACGCCCTGCAATTCCATTTACTTTATTGAGCAAGGAAGGGTAAGGCTTACCCGTTTGTCCGGTGAAGGAAAGTCGGTTATTTTAGCTCTTTTGGGTGCGGGAGACCTAATTGGTGAGGCAGCATGGCTTGCAGGCGAGCACGATAGCTATGCCGAGACCGTTGAGGACACTAGACTGTTCCAAATAAGCCGTGAAGCTTTTGAGAATCTCATTAGGGAGAACCCTGAATTTGCTTTGAGCCTTATTCATGTTGTTGGAGTTCAATTAAGTCAGGCACAGGCGCGCATTGAAGATTTAGTGTTTCGTCCTGTGCCTAGTCGAGTTGCACGGCTGCTGCTTAGCTTAGCGGAGAATCATGGCAAAGTTACTCCAAATGGTATCCGGGTAGAGTTTAAATTGACACACCAGGAAATTGCCAACTTAGTAGGATCTTCCCGCGTTACAGTAACACAGGTACTCAATCGCTTTCGTTCTTGCCGATGGATTGACATTGAATCCAAGCGGGTCACAATTTACAATTCTGATGCTCTTGAAGACCTTGTGCAGCAGCCATCAATGTCCTTAGAGGAAGCAACCTACGAAGGCGGGCTTGCCGGTTTATAATGCAATGCTATGTGCCCGTAGCTCAGCTGGATAGAGCGTCGGTCTCCGAAGCCGAAGGCCTCGAGTTCGAATCTCGACGGGCACGATGATCTTGTACTGTCGTCAACCTTTTATGCAGTCTAGGATAATCCCTGATCCTTGACTGGTTAACTTGTCAGTGATTTTTGCGCTAGGGAACCTTATTCTATTGTTGGCGTCGTACAAAACAGGGGTTCAAAAGGACAAATGCAAGGAGAACCCAAAAATGTATGTTGAGTTTTTACTAGAAGATGGTCCTGCCTTAAGTCAGACGTTGGTGACATGTAGCTTGCCTGATTTATCATTTGATTTAAAACGTATGCTTAGGATCCAGTGGAAAGAGTTTCTCCACTATCTTGAGGAGGGTGCTGGCGATAGAACGCAAGTGTTGCTTAAGCATGAGTCTTCATCTTCTTGTAATTCTTTTTGACTGTACAAGGTGAAAGTTTCGACAAAACGGGCATAAAGATGCTGGGCGTATCATGAGTGTTGGTTGAGCCTACAAGGGTTCACAAGCAAGGCGGATAACAACATGTACATCTGGTGCCACCAAAGGTCAGTCGACCTCATGGGGTTCAAGATATGCTCGAATACTATCACTGAGGACCATGTAGATGAGGAAGTGCAAGGGTGCTCTAAGTGTCAAGAGCCAAAAGCCTGGACGAGTTCCTGGGGAGCCCTGGGAGGATTGCCTGGAGCCATGTTCAGGAGAGGCTGAGGATGGTTCTGTGTCCTTGGACGATTCCCAAATTGCTAGCCGGCAGACTACTTTGACATTTGGCGAGGAAGACTCTGTCAAGACATATCTAAGAGAAATCTCTCGTCACAAACTCCTGAGTGGATGTGAGGAAATTGAGCTGGCGCGGGCAACAAAATTGGGAGATATATCTGCACGTAGGCGGCTTATTCAAGCAAATCTTCGTTTGGTAGTGAGTATCGCCAAGCGTTACATCAATCACGGACTAAGCTTTCAGGATCTCATTCAGGAAGGATCTTTAGGCTTGATGCGTGCTGTGGAAAAATTTGACCCTGAACGTGGCAATAAGTTTTCGACTTATGCTACCTGGTGGATTCGCCAAGCAATTACTCGAGCATTAGCCAACAAGGCACGTACAATACGTGTGCCAGTTCATGTCAACGATCTTTTGGGCAAACTAAGGAAATCTACGCATGAACTTTCACAGGAGCTGGGACGACGACCTACTTTAGAAGAGATTGTGCAGGCAACGGGGATGCAGCGGGAAAGAGTTACCTTAGCATTTAACGCCAGCAAAGATCTTCTTTCACTTGATGCTCAGTGTGGAGACGAGTCAGATAACACATTGGCTGATATCATTGAAGACCAAGATGCTCCTGGCCCTGATGAGGCGGCTGCAAGCGAGCTTCTGTTAAGGCATGTCGATGAGCTTTTGTCTAGCCTTACGTCCCGCGAGCGTGATGTTATTCAGATGCGATATGGACTACATGCAGATCGCTCACTTAGTCTTGAGGAGCTAGGCAAAATGCTGGGACTTACTCGGGAAAGAGTTCGTCAGATAGAGCTTAGAGCAATGCAAAAGCTAAGGCGCAACAGCCAGATAAAGGAACTCAGAGATTTCTTGGCTTAAAGGTTTATCTTTGTTCTGTTGGGCTTAAGAAGATAAGATTGTTGCTTAGCCGAGGGCTTTCTGCTTGGCCTGCGGAGAGAGGGTCCTATGCCATTTAAGAGTAATCTGAATGACTATCCAGTGCCTGAGCTTTTGGTAGGACCTTACCGAGCTGGTAAGACTACAGCTACCCTGACCGAGATTGTAGATTACGCTTGTGCCAATCCATTCGACGGCGTGCTTGTAGTTGTTCCGTCAGCACGAGCTCAGCATCTCATTGAAGGCAAGCTCAAGGCACTGGTGGGTCAGCAATTGAATGTTGACGCTCAGAGAAAAGGTGTGTTTGGGATCAAGGTTGTGTCGTTTGGGCAGCTTTGCCAGATGGTGTTAAGAGCAGCCGGTGTACCCGTGAGGTTGTTGTCGGATGAATTACGTGAGGCAGTTGTTGCTTGTGTTATGCAAGAGAAAAAAAATCAACTGGCGACGCTTGGGCCAATAGTCAACATGGAAGGTACAGCTCCTTCTGTGCTTGCACTTATTGATCGATTTGCAAGAGGAGGGCTAAGCCCAACCCTTCTTAAGGTTAAGCTTGAGAAAACTGCCTCAGTTGGCTCACGTTACATGGAACTTGCCAATATTTACCAATATTATTGGCATAAACTGGACAGTATAGGCTACCTTGATGAGAGACGCTTGGCATTTTCTGCTCGAGAAATCCTTTGTAATGGTAATCTTAAAGGCTTAAAACCAGGGTGGGTGGTAGTAGATGGCTTTGATCGCATTAGTCATCTGCAAGCTGAGATTATACTTGGACTGTCGCGTTATGCAACAAAGACCCGAGTGATCTTTGACTATTTGCCAGAGTGGCTTTTAAGGCATGATACTTCTGGCGAATATGACTGGAAACAATTAAGTTTTCAGGAACTTACCAGCGTTTTGTCGCCAACAATTTCTTACATTGAGCCTAAGTTGCATAGTGATCCAAAGAGAAACCTATTTGGATCACTGGACAGATTTGCTGAGATGGATGAGATTGTCAGGCGTTGCAAGAAGAGCATTGTTGAAGATGGCATCCATCCTGACGATCTGCTTGTAGTGGTGCGCGATCTCAAATTGTACCGGGCGGCAGTGGAAGCTGCATTTGGTCAAGCTGGAATTCCTTACTTTATTGATGAAAGCGTAAGTCTTCTGGAACTTCCTATAGTACGTTTTGTGCTGGGATTGACCAAGTTGGCTCTTAAGGACTTTCCGCGGGGCGATGTAATTGCCTGTTTGAGAAGCCCATATTGTCGTCTTGCGAGACTTGGACTGGGCAGGGCAATAGTGGATTATCTTGATAATCTTTCTTGGAACTTTAAGATTGTGTCTGGTAAGACCTACTGGGAGAGATTGTTTGGAAGTAAGGTCTCTTGCCAGGTAAGGGAAGCTTTTGAGCATTTCTTGTCTGTCGTGACTCCTCATAGTACCAATCAGACTTTTTCTCAGTTTGCTTGCTGGTTAGAGGACATTCTTGATGAGCTTTTAGATCTTGGCAACAAAAATGGTCAAACCCCGGCTCTGAACGACCCCGGCATTAATGCCGGGGTTTCCGTGGAACGGGATGAGCGGGAAGCAATGGGGGCATTGCGGGATGTCATCGCCAGGCTTGTTGAAAGGCAAGAAGTTCTTGGTACGGAAGTGGTTGGCTATGAGAGTTTTGTGCATGAGCTTGAATGCTTAATGGAACGCACCAATTTTCGCCGGACACGACCTGACTATGACGTGGTCACTATATGTGGTGCCGAGCTGGCACCCAACCGGTGTTACGAGGAGGTGTTTGTTGCTGGCCTTGTCGAAGGTGAATTTCCTAAGCGGACAAGAGAAGGTGGTTTTATAAGCCGAGAGCAGATTGCTCGTTGGGTGAAGTTAGGATTTGCCATTGAAGATCCTCGACATCACCCAGGCTTCGAGCAGGCACTTTTATTGTCGCTGGTGGCAAGAGCAAAATTGTGTGTTCATATGTCTTTCCCTTATTATGAAATGGATGGCTCGGAGCTCACGCCATCATTTTTTCTAACAAAATGTAGTCGCAGCACTGACAGTTTGTTTGTTGGGCCATTTTCCTCAGCAGTTAATCATCCTGTGTCCGGTCGGGATGCCATTGGTGGATGGCGTTGGTTTTTCCCAGGACTAGATCCTCCGGACAATATGCTTAGATGCCAGGACATTAGGCGATTGCACGACGAAACATCCGCACTGGCTGCTGTGGCTATGGGACGTATCTGTGGCTTACGAGAGAGTCTCTATAATGGCAACCTGGCTGAGCTTGTGAAAGCTGGAGTGATTAAGGTTTTGCTACCTGAGTTTTGGAGTGTGGCAACCCTTAATGAA
>JACQVM010000006.1 GCA_016209785.1 Candidatus Melainabacteria bacterium
GGACGACCTTACCCTGTTCCTGACGTCCTGGGCGGGCTATGTGAGCAAGAATGCCAAGATCTCCTGATGTCTTTTTTTCGTGATAAGCCCATCAGCAACGGTGAACAATGCTAATGCATCGCGTTTCTATACATAGATCAATGGCATTAGTGCTGCTAGCACTGCTTAGCTGTCCTGTGTTTAGCCTTGATACAGCCGCCAGCCCTGCTCAAGACAGGACTGACACCATAAGGGATGACTTGGCTGTAGCTGCAGGGTTTAAGCATCTGCAGAATCTAAAGCTTGATCAAGGCATAGCCTGCTTAGTGCCAGCCTTAATTGCAGCAGCTCGTCAGCCGCTGGATAAGCAACAAAACAAAGACCAAGTTGTTCGGTGTTTATTGCTTATTGGGCGTGGTTTTGAGTTTGATTGGAACGAGCAGGCAGCAGCACAAGTGTTTAACATTGCCCACAATCTCGACGCTAGCAACATTGGAGCTACAGCTTACCTTGCCAGCGCTCTAACAAAATCTGGGCGCATAAAAGACAGTCGTCCACTTTACACACTGCTGGAGCCATTGTCAGGCAAAGACAAAGAAGCAACCCTGGCACTGGCACTCAAAGCTCTCCACTGTCATAACGTTGTTGCAGGAATAAGACTACTTGATGAGGTGCTTAAGGCAGACCCATCACACTCATACGCACAACTGCTTAAAGCTAAGTACCTAGCTGGAGAAGGCTTTTATGACGAGGCAAGCGAAGCATACCGCCTGTCTGCAAGAAGACAAGACAACGCTTACTTGAAGGAGATTATTCTGGGACTATCAGATAGAGCTGTAGGCAAGAGCAACTTAGCTCAACAGCATTTGCTTGCTGCCGGCAAGATTTTACCAGATGATCCAACCTGGCATATGCTCTTAGGTTTTGTCTATCTTGATTTGCAGCAATCAGAAAATGCTCTAAATCACTTCAAGGCTGCTGTTAATTGCCCACGCTTGTCCGCACGTGCGTTTGCTCAACTGGCATTGTATCTTAATTCTAAGGGCCTTCACAAAGAAGCTCTCAGTTGCATAGATTACTTGGCAAAATTAAGGCCTTGGTCCTCGGAGATACATTTAGCTCGTGGCCTTATTTATTCCTCTTCAAATCAAGTCGGCAATGCTGAATCTGAATTCCGTCAGGCTATTGCCAGCAATCCAGAAAACATCTGGGCTTACTTAGATTTAGCTGAGACTTTTAAGCGGAGTCAACAACCCCTATTAGCACTGCAAGTTTATGACGAGTGCGTAAGACAATGCCCCCACTCCCTCAATGCCTGGCAACAATTAGCAGATACCTTACGCCAGCAAAAAATGTGGACAAAGGCCATAAGTGCATACCAACACACGCTCCCCCTCATCCTTCAAGTAGACAAAAAAATGAGCCAATTTGGGCAAGACCGGCTAGCACTCATTCATGCTAGCCTTGGTACATGCTATTACAAGACCAACCACTATAGAGACACCATTGCTGAAGCACGTCTGTTTAATGGGTTGAAACGCATTGTTGGTGAGCCCGACGAGCTAAGCATCATTGCAGTCCGCCCAAAACGACTTAACTTAACCCAAGAGAACCTATCAAAACCATCTCAACAAGCAAATGAGCATGCTGCTGTTGCCGATATGTTGTTTGAGATGAGGGAGTTGGCAGATTGTTGTTCGCAATACCGCCAAGCTATTGCTCTGGAGCCTGGCAATCCAAATTGGCACATGTATCTTCTTAAGGCACTCATGGTCAAAGGAGATTGGCCAGAGGCAATCAAGGAAGACTTTATTGTCGCCAACAAAATCATGACCAAGCTTCCGCAAGCACTGCAAGAGTGGAGCACGAAATTTGGAGCATCCAAAACCTCCTCCACTGATGCCGTCAAGAGACTCCAAGCACCTGTCCTGCCATAATTTTGCTTAGGGCAAATAGACTACACTGTCTTTGGCTGCCTGGCTGCTGTAGTTTGGCTTGTGAATCATCTTTAAATTCATTGATTCAACCACAGGAGCACCTTGATAGCGTCCCCAGTATGTAGGACCAACAATGTCTCCAGCCGACACACAGTCATCATTTAGCAAGTGCTGCAAAAGGAAGACAGCTACAGGACATGCCACTGTAGACAGAAGAGCGCCTAATTCCCAAAATATTTCCATAATCTGCACCTGTATTGGGGATGCCCAAATTTGACATGCTTAATGTTGGCGGTCATTGATAAATCTTGCGAAAGTAGCGCTGGTGCACACTCAGATAAGGCTTTGAGTGGGAATTCTCCCCCTGTGTTCTCAAGGCATAAATCATCACTGCCCGTGGAAAGAAAATACTGACAAGTATGCAGCAACCTTAATTCTGTGAGCAGCAACCCAACATATACACAGATCTTGGAGAATGCCGTCGAGTATATCGAGGCTAATATCTTTCAGCCTCTGTCCACAGCCATGATTGCTGGTCAGGTTGGATTTTCAGAGTACCATTTCCAGCGCATTTTCAGTACCACCTTGGGTGAATCGCCAGCCGATTATGTACGCAAGCGGCGCCTCTCAGAAGCTGCTAACAAACTTAAGGAAAGTAGAGCCACTATTTCTGATATCACGAACCAGTTTCAGTTTGGATCGCAAGAAGCTTTTACAAGATCATTCAAACAACTGTTTGGACAAACACCGGGACAATATCGCAACCGCTCCGAGAGTCAAGAGCTGCCCCTTGTTTCAAGAGCCGATTTATCGCGCATTCTGGATATTCGACAAGGTCGGGCAATTACGCCGGTTGTAGTTGAACGCAACTTCGAAGAAGCAGTAGGATTAGCCGGAAGCTTCTCGCCCAAAAGCCTCTTCAAAATTAACGCTTTGTGGAATCGCTTTGTAGAACGCCGGCACGAGATTACCAATGTAAAGAGTGGTTATCTACTTGGCGTGTGCTCTTTGAGTCATCCACTGATTGCAAAAGCTGAGGGACACACCTTTGTATACGTTGCGGCTGCGCCAGTGCACATGGTTTCAGCCATACCAAAGGATATGGTGCCTTGTCAATTGACAGCCGGACGCTACGCTCTCTTTACATACAAAGGCAAGTTGTGTGATTTCCAACATGCCGTTGACTTCATCTGGAAGACCTGGGTACCAGCCAGAGAATACGAGCTTCGCGATGCGCCAGATTTCGAGATTTATGATCATCGATTTAGTGAAACGGACCTAGAAGGAGAAGTAGACATTTACATGCCAATTGTTTGACATAGCGTGAACACTTCAGCCCTGAATATCTATTTCAACTCTCAAGATCCTTGGTACCAGCCTGAGAACCAGATTTCTGAGAATCGAAATGAAGAATCTGCCGAATTGTGTCTAGAGTGGTGTTAGCGCAAGCTATCACAAAAACTAACCCTGGTTAATGACTCTTAATTGCCCAACTTCCAATTGTCGCTTGCCAGGACACATTCAACATTGCTACTGTGATTTGTTCTATTTTCTGACTGTCCTTCAAGCAACAACGTACCCATATCCACGCCTACTCACATAGCAACAGCTTCAAGTCTGTCAAAGTGACAGAGACTAGGAAGTGCAGTTTAAGTGAAACCTTGCTTTTTCCCTTGCGCTGCAGCACTAGCGTTGTTAGCTCTAACATCTATTGTTAACCCGGCTTCTGCTCAGTTCTGTAAGCCTGATGCACAAAATCGTTCATCATTGTTACATTGCTGCCATGGCAATAACATTAAAGCAGCCTTGCTCTGCAGTCAGTATGCCAGCTCATCGATTGCAAGAATGCAACGAATCAAAACTCTACGAGATGCGCTCTGGTTATCTTTGCGCTCAGCCGAGCCTCAATCAGCCACAACCAAGGCTCAGCAAGACATTGTCCCACTTGTTGGAAAAACCATCGTGGTAGACGCAGGGCATGGAGGCAAGGACTCAGGGGCTACAAGAGGCGGCATTGAAGAAAAGAACCTCTGTCTGGCAATTGTGCTCAAACTAAAGCAACGCTTGCTTGATCAAGGCATCAGGGTGATCATGATCCGAGACAAGGATGTTTTTGTGGAGCTTGATGATCGTGTAAAGATGACCAATCAGGCTCACCCAGACATTTTTGTTAGCGTGCATATCAACTCCAGCAACAATAGTGTCAGTCGTGGAATTGAAGTGTATTATTACACACGTCAAAGTGAAAGGCTGTCCTGGTGCATCTATCGTGCACTGGTGTCAGGGCTTAGAGTTGTCGGACGGGGTGTTCACAAGGAAGGATTTCGTGTCATCAAGCATGTTACAGCACCAGCAGTACTGGCTGAGGTAGGGTACACCACCAACACACCTGAGCGGACACTACTGGCAGACAGTAAATACCAAGAGCGTATTGCTGAGGCTGTTGTCGCTGGTATCAACCAGTTTTTTGCTTCCGCAAGCAATGATGGTACTCCATAGTGCACTAGCAAAGGATACAACACATGTTGAGGCAACTACTCAGCATCCTGTTTGGATGGCTCCGCCCAAGACCACCCCAGGAAAATCGTAACAGTACACGTGGCAACATTTCCGCCATCATCTCTGACATGGATGGCACATTGCTTGACTCAGAGCCGCTACACCTCATGGCCTATCAACAGCTTTTGGCAAGATACGGCATCAGGTACACCGAAGTAGAAAACAGAGAATTTCTTGGCCGCACTGACTACGCCATGACTCAAATTCTCATTGAACGCTATCATCTAAAAACAACTGCCGAAGACCTTGTGCAAGAAAAGGAAACTATTCTGGCACGTCTTCTTAGGAAGCACGCTGTTGCTCGTCCAGGTGTTCTTAAGGTGCTCCAGCAAGCTAAACACCTCGGTCTGCCCGTAGCCATCGGCTCAGCAGCTACACTTGCCACCATCAAATTGGTGGTTTCTACTCTGCACCTAGAGCCATATGTTAAGACACTTGTTTCTGCCGATGACGTAGAAAATGGCAAGCCAGCCCCGGATATTTTCTTGCTGGCAGCCAAGCGCCTGGGTGTTAATCCGAAGAACTGCCTAGTAATTGAGGACAGCCAAAATGGTGTCCGTGCAGCTAAAGCAGCCGGAATGCATTGCGTGGCTGTTCCTTGTGATGCAACCCGTCATGAAGATCATGGCAAGGCTGATGTAATCCTTACTACTCTAGAGGACCTTGATTTGGCTCAGTGGGTGTAGGGGTATATAACCTGATAGGCAAGCAAGCATGCAGGGGCAACACAAGGCTGCCCCTGCATGACATCCTCCATTAGCGCAAGACAATAATACCTACTACTTATTGTAGCATCTAAACAGAAGACAGCGAAAGTCGGCTCGGAGGCTGTCATCCGACGAGAAAGTCTTCCAGCTATTGGGGGCTGCCTTGGAGGCAGCCCCCAATAGCTGGACACCGACCAGTGCTAGTGTGTCAGCTCCTGGCAGTCCACTGCCGCCGGTGGGATCTCAATTGGTCGGCTCAATTGAGCGACACTTGATCAACCATCAGCGTTTGGCTGCTGGTGCCTGTTCCTCCTCCTTGCGTTGCTGCCACCAGTCAATCATGATGTAAAACACCATGTTGTCGATCCCGATGATATAGCCGCGAATCTGCGGATTCAGCCCAGCCAGCTTGCAAACATCAAACACCATCTTGCCGATGCTACCCTCCTGGAGTTGTCTTTCCCGGAGGTCCAGCCCAGTGGCTGAGAAGTTGGGCACACCGTCAGTTCGATCTACCTTAGCATAGTCCTCGTCATAGAGCTGCCCGACAAAGAGGTACGTACGACCGTATTGAGCGCTAGCCGTGACACGGTCAGGAATTGAACCCAGCACGTAAGCAGCAGGAGTCTTGGGTTTCTGGGGATGGTCTCGGGCATCGACTCTCTGTCTGTCGAGCGCATCATCGACCACACCCGGCGACAGCGAGAGGCTTCTGAACAAGGTATTGTACTGTTTGATGCCATCGGCTAGAGCAGTGGCAAACCGCCTCTTGAGCCAGGCAGCCATTCTTGCATATTCGTCCATGTGAAAACCTTCCTTCTGCTTAGTGTAAGCAGGGTTGGGACACTTATGATGACATTTGCCCCAGGATAATCCACCGGCAGGTGACCTGAGCCAATCGCAGAAGAATCCCTGCAGCCAGAATCTCCCACGTGTTAGCCACCACATAGCCAACTCTCGTCGAGACCAGCCCAAGAATCAGCAAGGCCGGGAGACCAATTGCTCGAAGGTGATGCGGTACTTTCGCCGGAGCCGTTCCTTCGCTCTCCCATAGCGTCGCGCCTGAGCCATCCGACCGACGTCTTCCAGGAAGTGCTCGTAAGCTGCCAGGCAGCAAAAGAGCTCTTTGGCCACTCGCGACTTAGTCCAGCGCTTGTTGCGCATTGCTGCCTGCAAGACAGCCAACGCTGCCATGTAGCTCTCCTCAGCCTTCCCATCCAGATGAAGAAGGTACTGGCTGTCACCCAGAAAATACAGGCTGCGTCCTGTGTCAGGGTGCCCAGAACCCTGGTGGAAGCACCTGAGCCGAACAACGTTTTCGAGCTTGTCTGGCACTCCAATGTACCAGCCCTGCATGATCTCAGCCATGGCTTGCTTCTCCAGACGCGTAGCAAACCTTGTCAGAAAACGCCTGTTTCTGGAGCTCATCGAAAGGACTCCTTTCTAGTCGTTTGAAGAGCCTTCTTGTGCTAGCAGCTCATCGTAAGCGCTGACATTCCACTGTTCGGATTCACGAAACGCCCTTTCTGCTGCCAGCCACTTGTCCCGATTCCTTATCCGCCTAGCCACTTCTTCTGAGGTCATCTTTCTGGGACCACAATGCCGGACTGAGCAGCATCGGGGGCTCGAACCATCGAGAAGCGAGACACCTGCCAGCGAAACATCATGTCCTTCGTCGTTGACTTCTGTGCACAAGACTGGGTGGTACGCACAGTCTTGGTAGATGTCACCGACAGCAAAAGACCGAAGGTTGCGCTTTCTCTTCTTACTCGCCACAGTTAGCCTCACTTTCTACACGCTTGTAGATTGCCCTTCTTCGTGTGACTTACCTAAGCCACAAACTTCTTTTACGTTCTTGTGCAGTGGTGCCCTTGCTGTTGTGTGGATCCTTGAATGTCAGCTAAATTGACGGTCATTCTTAGTCTTAGGTGTTGTCTTGCCTACTTGTCAAGCACGTGTGTTTAGGAGAACATGTTTCAACGATACTAGTGCGGCAGCTTCCGACCGTAGCCAGACTCCAACAACTCGCAACTTCTAGACTATCTTTTGGTGTAGTCACGAAAATTTCTTAGCAAACCGCTTGCTGGGAATTACCCCCATAGCCCTCATTATTACGAGCCGTACGAACAGGTAAGATATGCTCACTTGAATTGCGGGGCAAGATCACACTTTGAACTTTGTAGTTGTTAATCCAATTATTGCCAATGCTCATTTGCTAGAAAAACATTGATGTGCGCAGGTGGCTAGTCAGGCGGAAGCGGATGCATCGTCACTTCCGGCATTGGGTAATGTTTGACATTGTCAGTGAGCAAGAGCAATCCATGCTCAATGGCTACAGCGGCCACTGTGACATCTGAAACTGAAAGCGTAACCCCTCTTTCCGCCCAGGTGCACTTTAACAGTCCTGCCTGGGTGGCAATTTCTCTTGTCACGTTGTAATAGTCCAGGCTGTTGAGAAACAACTCTGTCTGCTGCCGTTCTTTCGCTTTCATTCCAGCGTAGACTTCCGTAACGTTAATGGCACAGCAGCATAATAGATTGCCGGTCAGAAGAAGATTCCTAAGTAGCGTGACACGTCCACGTTTGCCATTAAGAGCGTCAATGATCACACTGGTATCAAGAAGATAGCTCGCCATCAGCGCCTACGAC
>JACQVM010000130.1 GCA_016209785.1 Candidatus Melainabacteria bacterium
CCCAGATCCTACGCATGTGTCTTGGCAGTTTTCTGAAATATGCTCACTAGCTAAGCTGTGTAAGTTTTCCAATTGTCTTCATTTGGTTGAGCAAGGCTGCAATGTCTTAGCTCATTTAGAGCAAATCTCATCGTCACGCTATCACAGCTACTCTACTATTGTCAGAGAAGCTCAAGCTGAAGAAAAGCGCAGGCGGGAAACTTCTCAAAAGATAGAATCATCTCTGAAGTATGTAGGTGGCAACAAAGGAAAAAGCAAAGCAGTGCCTAGACTTGCTGAGCGCTATAGGGAGGCCTCCCGCAAGGTAGAAAAGCAAAAGCTAGGACAGATGACTACTGAGAGCGCCGAAGAACTTAGCGGAGGAGAAGACATTGGCAAATAATACTTTATTCCCTCAAGGTTTTGTTTGGGGGGCTGCTACTGCTGCCTATCAAATTGAAGGTGCCTGGAATCTAGATGGCAAGGGTGAGTCCATTTGGGATGCTTTTAGTCACACCCCAGGAAAGGTAGCTAATGGTGATACAGCAGATGTGTCCTGTGATCATTATCATCGTTTTGCTGAAGATATTGCACTGATGCGGCAAATGGGGCTGAAGGCTTATCGCTTTTCTATTTCTTGGCCACGTGTGTTACCCACCGGCCGGGGTCCTGTTAACTGGGTAGGGCTGGATTTTTATGATCGCCTAGTAGACACTCTTTTAGTGGCCGGTATTGAACCTTATATAACGCTTTATCATTGGGATCTTCCACAGGTGTTCCAAGATATAGGCGGCTGGGAAAATCGTGAGGTTGCCAGCTATTTTGCTGACTATGCCTCAGTTTTGGTAAACCGTCTTGGAGACAGGGTTCGTTTCTGGATAACACTTAATGAGCCATGGGTTGTAGCTTTTCTTGGCTATCGTACAGGCGAGCATGCCCCAGGGATTACTGATGAGAAAAGAGCGTTGCAAGTTGCACATAACTTGCTGGTAGCCCATGGATTGGCAGCCCAAGCTCTCAGAACACATATGCCAGGTGCACAAGTGGGCATTGCGCTTAATCTTTGGCCAACTGAGTCTGTCTCAAATGCATCTGAAGATATTGCTGCTGCCGAGCTTGCTTGGCAAAAAGATTGTGGCTGGTTCTTGTCACCACTGTTAAAGGCTAGTTATCCAAGCGATGTTTGGGAGAAATATGGGGAGTTGGTGCCAGATGTTGCTCCAGGTGACTTAGCTCTTATATCACAGCGTTTAGATTTCTTAGGTATTAATTATTACTCGCGTACAGTTATGAGTGCACAAGGAACAGTTTCGCCAGTTGCTGGTTCGCAATATACAGAGATGGGCTGGGAAGTGCAGGCCCCAGCTTTAAGGAGACTTCTTGTACGTCTTAAGAAGGACTATCAAGCCATACCCCTTTATATTACGGAAAACGGCTGTGCCTTTAAGGACGAAATGTCGCAGGACGGCCAAGTTCATGATCAAAAGCGCATTGACTTTTTGCAACAACATTTAAGTCAAGCTAGGCTGGCAATAGGAGATGGGGTAGACTTACGTGGATTTTTTGTCTGGTCGCTGATGGATAATTTTGAGTGGGCCCATGGTTTTAACAAACGTTTTGGCCTTGTGTATGTAGACTACCCAACCCAAAAGCGCATTGTTAAAGATAGCGGTAAATGGTATGCACAAGTTATAAAACAAAATGGTGTCATGTCTAATTGTAAACCTGCCATCAGTGGAGTATGACCTGGAATGTAGGATAAGATTGGAATGTTGATCCCTGGCTGTTCTTGAGCATATGTCTTGTTGGAAATTGAGATAGTGGCATAAATATTGCCAAGAAGTCAGCGGTTACTGTGGCGTAACTAGACGCTTGTGATGGTAAAGGATATCATGCCTTGGCTTGTAGGCTAGAGTCAATCTTGTTTAGGTCAAGGATAGCTGGTTGTTGTATTTCTAACGGAGCGTGGTGTGCGTATCTTTTATGACTGATGTGTCAAATGCTGTCAAGGGGGGGGGGGTGTAATATGCCCTCAGAGCTGTTTCGTGAGATTTTTGAATCAGCACCGGACGCTATGCTCTTGGTAGATGAGCACGGCAAGATTGTTTTGGCTAATTCCCAAACAGAAAAGCTGTTTGGTTACACAAAAGATGAATTGTTAGGTCGAGAAATAGAGATTTTAACGCCGGAGCGGTTTCGCACAAAGCATGTTAGTGAGCGTACATCATATGTCGGACATCCTAGAACTCGTCCAATGGGTTCTGGGCTAGATCTTTATGGGCTCTGCAAGGATGGTTCGGAGGTTCCAGTTGATATTAGCTTGAGTCCTATGAAAACAGATGATGGTCTTATGGTTGTTAGTACCATTCGTGACAATTCGGAGCGACTAAGAATTGCTGAACTAACCCGCTCAAATACAGACTTAGAGCAATTAGCTTATGTAGCTGCTCACGATATTAGGGAGCCTCTGCGGGTTATAGCAAGTTATATGGATGAGCTTGCCAGGGATTATAAGGATAAGTTGGACGAGACAGCACAGGAGTATCTTAGCTTCACCTT
Organism: Candidatus Melainabacteria bacterium; assembly: GCA_016209785.1. GTDB lineage: Bacteria > Cyanobacteriota > Vampirovibrionia > Obscuribacterales > Obscuribacteraceae > JACQVM01. The sequence continues at coordinate 2,539 of JACQVM010000130.1, forward strand.
AGCTGAGGTAAGACGAATGAAGGCAATGGTTAGTGATTTGTTAGCTTATGCCCGACTGGACTCATCCGGTGAAGAACTTAGTAAGGTTAACTTAAATAGCTTGCTGCGCAGCGTAATGAATACTCTGAGTACCTTAATTGTGGAAGCTGGTGCAGAAATTTCATATGAGCCTTTGCCGACAGTAATAGGAAATGGTACTCAACTTGGCGAGTTGTTCTTAAATTTACTGTCCAATGCCTTAAGGTTTCATGATGAGAAGCCACCACGAATTCATGTATCAGCAAGCAAAAATGGAGCAGAGTGGTTGTTCTCGGTTAAGGATAACGGTATAGGAATTGATGCTAAATTCCATGAGCAAATCTTTGCTATGTTCAGGCGTGGACATAATAGAGAAAAATATTCTGGTACTGGCATTGGACTTGCTTTATGCAAAAAGATAGTCGAGCGTCATGGGGGACGTATTTGGGTAGAATCACAAGAAGGACAAGGGGCAACGTTTTTCTTTACAATCCCAAGCAAGCCTTAAAGGGAGTAAGTATATTGGTAAAGGAATCAATTGTGGAAGCACAATATTTGCATCATTTAGGGCGCTAAATCAGCATAACTTGTTCGAGTGCAAAATTAACTATCATGACCACCACAACTGGCGAGCCGATTAGCATTTTATTGATTGAAGATAATCGGGCAGATTTTTTTCTTTTGTGCAAGAAGTTAGAACAAGCAGCCTATTATCCCTACGATTTGGAATGGGCAGAAGATGTTGCTACTGCAGTTGAACGCTTAAGTGAAGGACGGTTTCATCTTGTACTTACCGATTTACATCTGCCTGACAGTCAGGGACTAGACACACTTTCTACGGTACAGATGTATGCTCATCATGTTCCTATTGTTGTCCTGACTGGTATGGCCGATAAGGCACTGGCAATACAGGCTGTCAGACAGGGAGCACAGGATTATCTTTGTAAAGACTCATTGGATGGTGACAGGGTTGCATCTTCTATACGGCATGCAATTGAACGCAAGAAGATGCAAGAACAATACTTGAAGGTTAAGCATTTGGAGTCCATGGGAGTGCTGGCCGGTGGTATTGCTCATGATTTCATGAACTTTCTGACAACAGTTTCCATGAACATATCGTTAGCTAAGATGGCAGCTAATTGCGCAGACACAGTTTATGAAAGGTTGTCTGCAGCAGAAGCTGCTGTGGAGCAAGCCGAGAAGCTAAGCCAGCAGTTGCTTACCTTTGCTCGAGGTGGAGCACCAGTGAGAAAGCTGAGCTCTATTGGAAAGCTTTACAAGGATGCCTCTTGCTTTTTCTTGAGCGGCTCGGCAGTTGGGTGTGAGGTAAGTGTTCCTGATGATTTGTGGCTGGTGGAGGTAGATGAGCTACAAATGAGTCAGGTCATTAATAATCTAATTGCAAATGCTAAGGATGCAATGCCAGCCGGGGGGCTGATTCGGGTTGTGGGTGACAACGTAGTTATCCCGGAGACAGGATTATCAGGTCATCCAGGACTTAAGGGAGGGGGCAAGTACGTTAGGCTACGAGTTATTGACCAAGGTATTGGAATTCGTGATGAAGACTTGCAAAGAATTTTTGATCCGTTTTTTTCTACACGAGGGCTTGGACACGGACTAGGATTGACAACAACACAGTCAATAGTTATGCAACATGGTGGTGTAGTTGGCTGTGAGAGAAATGAATCAGGAATTGGCATGACATTTTTTGTGTACATTCCTGCTGCTGAAAGCACAGACTCTTGTGAGCAAGGAGACGAAGCACTACCGGCAGTGGCTAGCAATAGGCAAAACAGTAATGTAGATATAAAAGCCATGCCTGGTCTTATTTCAGCTAAAGCTGTGAGTCGAGGTCAAACCCAGGGCAAGATTTTGCTAATGGATGATCAAGAACTGCTCAGAGAGACAACTAGAATATTGCTGCAAAAAAATGAGTACGCTGTAGACGTGGCAAGCCATGGTGCTGAGGCCATTGAGTTGTATAAGAAAGCTAAAGGTGATAGTAAACCATATGATTTAGTTATACTCGACTTGACTGTTCCAGGAGGTATGGGTGGCAAGGAAACTATCCAACAGCTACGTTTAATTGATCCGGACGTAAAGGCTATTGCCTGGAGTGGTTATTCAGACGATGCTGTAATGAGCTCTCCCAAAGAGTTTGGCTTTTGTGCTGGTTTACCTAAGTCGCATGACACTCAGCAGTTGTTTGAGCTTATCCAGTCAGTGATGCAAGTTGCCCAGACAGTGCCTGATGTTCTGCCGTAATTTACTTGGGTATTATTACTGATGGAATCTCAGCAATGTCACTGTCTTTGACATCGGCAAACTTAACTGATTTATCTGTTACTGACTCAAAGATCTTCTTAAGAGATGTTTTTTCACCACTATAAATAACCACACCATGATAAGGATAGAAAATTGAGACATCTGTCTTGATCACTCCAGGCGTGGCGTTGATTTCACGGGCTATGTGATGGAGACAACTAGCACAGCTAGTGCCTGTTACCCGAAAGTCTGCCCGCTTTAGCTCATGGGGTGACTGGGCTACTTCTTGCTGTGTTTTGATAGTTTCAGCGCCTGCTAATCGAGCTGACCATGCCAGTGCTGTATGTGTGAGTGCCATGATTACAAAGACAACTGTGTACCTGCGTAGATAACTCATGCATTTATTCCACCATGAGGACCAACATAAATTTTACAGCCTGCCGCCCTAAAATTAGAGGACTAGCTCGTAAACTAGCTCGTAAACTAGCTCGTAATAGGATAAGAAATGTCGACCTACAGTACGTGTGGTTTGATGAGAGCACAGTTCTAAAGTAGGTGTTGGGTGAATCCAAGAGTTGTTGTTTGCATCCTAGCTTGTGGCATTGTCTTAGGCTGCATGCCTTACGTATTGGCAGCTCGTAGGGAGCTGTCACACATTGGTGTTGCTCAGGAGCCTAGGACGGTTGAATACGTTGCCTGGTCTGTCAGATCTGACAGTGACCCAGTCTTCTTGGCTAAGCTGGGAAACGTCAAACCTCTGCCCTTAGGGGTCTCGTCGCATTGGACCGACAGACTTAAGGCTGGGGCTATGTATGAGCAGCTAGGATTTATGAATCTTGCTTGCCAAGAATATGAACAGGCTGCCAATCTTGTTGGTCACAAGGGACCAGCTACAGTTTTGCCTTGGCAAAATATGGTCCGCTTTAAGCTACGACTGAATGATATGCCCGCTGCACAAAAGTGGGCAGACTTGGGACGTGAGAGATTTCCATGCGAATCTCAGTTGTGGGAGGTGTCTATTAGACTCTGGATGGGACAACTTGCCATGGGAAAAGCACAGCAGTTAGCCGATAAGGCAATTGTCTTGTTTCCATCTAAACCTGCCTTCTTGGCTCTTAAAATACTGACGCTCATGACACAGAAAGACACAACCAAAGTAGATAGCTGTCTCAGGCACGCTTTAACTCTTTTTCCACACAGTGCAGAAATTCACAATGCTCATGGTTTGGTTTTATTGTCGCGCAACAAGGCAAAGGAAGCTCTTGAAGAATTTAACACTAGTATCGAAATTGACCAAAAGTGTTATCAAGCCTATCTACTTAAGGCACGAGCCTTGGGTGAGCTAGGACATACTGTCCAGGTGAGCCAGTGTTATAAGGACATGTTCTATAAGCTGCCCTTGGACCTAACCTTTACCATGACCTACTTGGAAGATCTTATGAAGCACAGGAAGTTTAAGGATGCTTTCGAGCCGGCCTTAGTGTTTCTTGTAGGCTGTGGGAATGATCCATATAGGACAAGCAGTCTTTATGGTGCCGAATTCAAGCAGCGTATAAGCCTCATTGTGAAAGTAGGGCTTATCTCAATACCGGCAGCTAAGGCCGATAAGTTAATTGATCAAGCGGCTCACCATTTTGTTGGTGTTGACAGGCAAGCACAGGTCCACCTTCAGGCAGGAGCAATGTATGATTTGCTAGGTTATTGCCACCAAGCCAGTAAGCAATATCGAAAGGCACTTTTATTACAACCAGCTTCCAGCAAGACTCATCTTCTTCTGGCGCAATACCTGGAGAATCAACTGTTAGACTATGAGGGTGCGTTAGCTGAATATCGCCAGGTGGTTTCCGTTGAAGGGCAAAGCGTGGATCTTGACAATCATATTGAGCGGCTTTCCAGGAGGTTAGATAACCAGCCCAACGACGTTGCTTGGAAGCTAAAAGATTTTGTTCGTTTGTTTGTTGGGAGAAATTCAGTTGTAGGAGCTGTAAGGCTAATGATCAGTAATTGAGCACCACGTATGGGGTGAAGCATGTTTCTTTGTAGAAAACCGAGAGAGAAAACCTTAAGACACAGCCTTGGACAAGCATCAGCACTTGCCATTGCTCTTGTGGCTGTTCTAATTATTCTTGGCCTTGGTTATTTAGGTTTTGTCTTGATCTTTGGTGGTGCTAAAGAACTGCAAAATGCTGTGGATTCAGGCACTTTAGGTGTAGCTACACAATCGCTGGTAAATCCAGAAATTGAATTGACCGATGCTCTCGAGTTGAGGCAATTTAGTGCATTAGCTGACAAGCGTGACAACAAGTATTACATCAACCTTGGTAATCTCAATCGCATATGGGGACAGGCTTTGGCTGTACTAGTTAATGTTGATGAGATGGCAAACAAAAATGTTGCCGGACCACAAGCAAATACTAACGCACGTAAGATTTATGAGTTAGCCACAGCAATTAGCCAGAAGTTAACTAAGAAGTTTCAAGGTGAAGTTCCTGAGCTGCAAGGTGTCTTTACTAAACTTGCCAGTCAGAATCCCTTGAGGATGATTAAAGGTTCAATTACGCGGCTTGCATGGAGTACCTCTTTTGTAGACGCCAGGCGTCCTTCAAATGTACGTGTTAATCCTAATCAGCTACCTGCTGGGATTACTCTGGAAACTGACTCACGGGGCTATATGTTGGGGTATCAAAATTATCAACTAAAAGATGGTGCTGGCAAAACATACATCTTTGATTTTGTGCCTCTCGAATATGGCAGAAAGCCCCGCGTCATTTCACAATCATCCTTTGATGCAGGCAAGAACTTTGCCCAAAACTTTCCGTCCTTAAGTGATGCCATACCACCAAATGCCTTTAGCTATACTGCTCGTCTGGAAGGAGAAGAGCCTGGGAAAGCACTGACTGCTATAAGTGCTGCGGCAGCCAAGGATGTTCGTGCAGGGTTTGAAATTAGCTTTCCGCACGGCTTTGTGCGCATAGACAACTACAAAGGAATTGGTGGAAGCACGGACTCTCCTGGCTCTGGGTTGCATGCTTTAGACTATGCCAGCCGACAAACAACTCAGCAATATGCTGATGCCTTGAATAACAGCGGCACACGGATAGGCTCTTTGCTGGGATCCACTATGTTTAATCCTATCCAAGTGAAATGTGCTCAGCTTAAGCCCTGGGCGAACAATATGGGTGTTGAGCTTAAGTGGGAGCAAGCAATTGGCTGGCTAGAAAATATTGGCAATAATGCCTTGGAGGTTCTTTGTTCTATGCCAGCACGTCGAGCGGTAGGTTGTATGGCTGCAGGTGCTGCTGCACTTTTGCCTATACCTAATACCATGGATCTTGGTGGAGGCATTACTGTTGGTATTCCACCTCAAGCCAAAGCTCTACTGGTTATAGCATTTTGTGCTCCGAGGCTGTTTGACGATTTAAGAGCGCCATGCCTTATAAGAAAACGCCCTTGTGAATATCATTTTGTTTTTGGCCATACCCCCGTTGTTGCACAAGGTTTAGGTGACGGTTGGTTTTATGGTCCTGGCGAAACAGGGGTTGATCCAGGCTATTACACGGTAACGGCTCAAAAGGCCAATGAACATAGATTACTTTTTGACATTGAAAATGGTGATCAAGACACCCTAAGAAATATGACTTATATTGCTGAGTTTTTAAGGGCACCACAAGCTATTGGTGAGTGGCTTGGTTTTATGCCCCAGCTCAATGTTGATTTGGGTGTTTTTACGGCTTATTTTTGGGCAGCAAATAATCCATCTGGGGCTGATTATTCAAGCAAAATGTTATTTCGTCTCAACACAAACGATGAGTCGTTGGTTTCAGGCATGCGCAAACGTATTGAAGAAGATCAACTGCCCAGCTTGCTTAATGCTGGTGGACAAAAAAAGTATACAGAGCAATTGAGCAGTTTGCGTGATGTTTTGTTGGATCGCAAGAGTGATGCCTCAGTGTCTAGCATTTATGATTGGTTATCTAGACGCATTCGGCAGATAAAACCATCAGCGTTGAATAGTGAGTTAAGTGCTGTCCTTGGTGATTCTAATGACTTACCCCTAGGTGCAAGTGCGGTTATCTTTATGGACGAAGAAAGCAAACGGCTTCAGGTGTCCATATTGAGTACCGGTAGCTGGGATTACATTGCTGGTGCAATGCCGCCGGCATGGCTAAAGGCTGAGCTAGAATCTTCCAGCGCTGATAGTTCAGCGGCTTTTCCGGATGAGCAGTATTTAGGGACCTTGCAAAAAAACTATTATCGTCTTGTTGACCCCAGACAAGATTTCTCTGGTGCTGACAGCAACTTGCCTCAATCTGTGTCCAACGATTATCCAGCCAGAGTGCACAACTACGATGTATACTCTCTTCGCCCTTCTTCTGGTTATAGTGGTCTATTGGGGGTGCTGGAGCTAAAGAGCATAATACGCAAGAAGTGTGCTTTGTCCGATAGGACCACTACTAATGAATGGAACTTGCCAGAAGATTGTTTTACTGCCTCACCATATACCGATCGTTATGGTGATGTGTCCTCTGGGGATATTGGGAACTTTTATCAGGATGTTCCTGGACATACCCAAAATCAGCCAATTTATCAGCTGTTGGCAGAAATACAAAAGTGGCTAGATCAGCTTGGAAGGTGGTTGGCTAGCATCGGGCGTAGCAACGTATAGTTATCCCTTAGGAAGACAAACCTTAATGAAACTAAGCAAAAAATGTTGTGCAAGAAGCATGGTAAAAAAGACAGCTACCTTATTGTGGATGCTTGCGATTGTAAGCAGCCAGAGCATGGTTCCTTGGACAAATAGTGCAAGTGCTTCCCATGAATTTACCCAAACCAGCGAGCCGCCAACTGAATTTCCTCTTTCGTTGTTTAAAGGGAACAATACAGTCTATAGGTACTCTAGTGTACCTATGGGCAATGGGGCCATAGCATTTGTACTTTTGATTGATACTGCCGATAGTCCTGATACCATTTTGAATTGGTATAGAACATACTTGAGGAGTGCAGGCTGGCAAACAACTGAACATGTTCCACCAGGTTATTCTCCTGTGTCTGCGAAGTACCTTAATGCTACGCTAAAGTGCAAGAAGGACAAAGTAGTATCTACAATCATTATTAGGGGCCAACTCCGTCCGCTCGCCAAGAGTCTAACTGAGATAACCGCCTTTGATTTTACAAAGGGGTTACCTCAATAGCACTTACAGACCATCAGCTGCCTCAATATATTCGCACATACTTGTGGGCAGCGGAATTGCTAGTCCATCGGCACGTAGCCCTTCAATGTGCAAGGCAATAGCCTGCCGGATGTTGTCTTCTAGCTCTTGTGGCGTGACGCCCGTGGCAATACATCCAGGCAGATCTGGAACATAGGCGGAATAGTTAACATTGGTTTTTTCAATTAGCACTGCGTAGCGCATTACTTATAATCTCTTAGTTTAGCTTGCTTCAAGACACTTTTTAGTGTACCAGGGGCTACCTGATGGTAAGCGTTGCATTCGACCCATCTTGCAGAGGTAAGCATAGTAGTGCTAATGCCTGGATGAAGTTGATTACTCTACTGGCTGTACTGTTGGTTGCCACCGATCTGGCAGGAGATCGTCGATAC
>JACQVM010000131.1 GCA_016209785.1 Candidatus Melainabacteria bacterium
CATCATTGTTTGCGGCTGGCTGCCACAGCGGTGCAATCTTGAATGGTTGTAGCGATCAAATTGTTTGTGCACTAAAAGCTTATGGATTGAACCTAGGAATTTGCTTTCAGGTTGTTGATGATCTTTTAGATGTAACTCAAACGAGCATAGAGTTGGGTAAGGCTTGTGGTGCTGATTTAGCTCAAGGAGTGATAACAGCGCCTGCACTGTTTGTGCTGGAAAGGGACGATAAGCCAGCAAGGCAATTAGAAAAGCTAATTAAGGCGCGTGCTGTGTGTCAACCAGAGGGATTAGCTGAAGCGCTGGAAATTATTCGTAACAATGGGGGGCTTGATGCAACTATTGAATTGGCTAAAAAGTATGCTAATGCCAGTCGTGATGCACTGCGTGCTTTGCCGCCATCTAATTGCCGTGACTCATTGGCTCTTATGGTTGACTATCTGCTCTTACGGACAAATTGATGTTATGGGAAGTTCAAATAGTGGTCAATTCCCTTGGCACAATTCAGGGTTAACACTATTCTTAGATTTTTGTTGGAACATTTTAATAAAGAGGGGCGTCTCCCAATGTAGTTATGGTTAATTGCCTTAGCTAATAGCGGCATAAACATAGCCCCAAAAGATACCAACCTCAACGGCAGTTGGGTTGAATGACGTTTTTTCCCTATCACACTAAACGGTTTAGCCCGTTAGGCAAAGATGAGAAGCACATACACACAAACTATAGATGACTTTGCTCTAGAAGACTTAACCCCTGATATGGCCAGTCTTTCGTTTGCTGCCGAGGATGTCCCTGAGGCAGAAGAAGAGCATGGAGAAGCCCAAGAAATTCCGGTCAGACACAAGCAAGTTGTTGGCGAGGATTCAGTCCAGCTTTATTTACGTTCCATTGGCAGAATTAAGCTTCTTACTGCCAAGGAAGAGATTGACCTTGCGCGCCGTATTGCCCAAGGCGATAAGATAGCCAAGAAAAGGCTGATTCAAGCCAATCTACGTCTTGTGGTAAGTGTGGCCAAGAAGTATCAAGGTCGTGGCTTGTCCTTCCTGGATTTAATTCAAGAGGGCAACCTTGGGCTTATTCGTGCCTCGGAAAAGTATGATCCGGAGCGTGGCTATAAGTTTTCGACGTATGCTACTTGGTGGATTCGCCAAGGGATAACACGTGCATTGGCTGATAAATCTAGAACAATTCGAGTGCCTGTGCACATGGTAGAAACCATTAACAATTTACGGAAAGCTACACGTAAACTGTCGCAAGAGCTTGGTCGTCGCCCTACCATCGAGGAGCTTGCTAAGGCGCTTGATGTGAGCATAAGTCGAGTAAAGGAAATTCTAGCAGCCAATCGTCAGCCGTTGTCTCTAGACACTCCTTATGGCGAAGATGAGGATAATTCGTTAGCAGAATTAGTTGAGGATGAAAGCTCAACTCCGCCTGAGGTTTCTACAGAAACTAGCCTGATGTCTGCCGATGTTCGGAGTGTTCTGTCCATGCTTACACCCCGCGAGCGTGAAGTCTTGGTTCTTCGTTATGGTTTAAACGATGGTAGACCAAGGACTTTAGAGCAAGTAGGCAGGCTTGTAGGCATTACCCGTGAGCGTGCACGGCAAATTGAGCTCAAAGCACTACGGGCGCTAAGGCAATCTAGCGTGTCCTCAAAGCTGAAGGACTATTTGGAAGGTTAAACACCTATACCCTAATTTCCTGGATGATGCCGTCCTTAACAAGAATTTCCCCACCCTCAAGGCGCTGGAAAATATTCTCGCCAAGACGGACATCCACTGGATTTTCAACTGTAAACTGGGTAACGACACTGCCTACTGGAAGCTCAGCTAACGCTTGACTTTGCCCTTGCATTTCTTCTTTCAACTGAAATAGACGTAGCTTTTCTGCCTCCACTTGGGCTCGAATAGAATCTATTTGGGCTTGTGCTTCAAGCGGTAAAGGCTGGGGACTGCGTTTTTCAATATCTGCAATGGCACGCTTGCCTTTAAATTCTAGCTGCTGAAGTTCTGCATCAATTTGGGCTAGATTGCGATTAATCTCATTGCCAACCTGGGTTTTGAAGTTCTCAGTAACAATGGCCTTTACGGCCACCTGTCGCATGAGTTGAATGGTTTCGACCATCTAGTCCTCCTCACTTAGCTGCCTGAGCAAACCCAAATAGGTTGAAGGCTCTTCATAAACCCTTGTCAGGGCAGGGTTTCCTTCCCAAGTAAACCATTTAGTAGTTTAGCAGAACCCTTAGCTCACCTTTTGAGTGGAGACCTGTCAAGATGATTTGTTGTTTTTGGGGGAGGAAAAGGGTCAATTGCTAGGAGTGGTTACCGCAAGGTAACCAGCACAGTTAATCAATTTAGAAAGGCACACTTATATCTGTTTTGATGAGTTTGAATAACATATTTGTGGGGCATATTAAGGTTCGAGGGGTCAATCTGTGTGGTGATAACTGACGTTGCCTTTTGCAACCGGGTGGGGCGTAGTAAGAGGGGTTAGCGGTGAGATCACAGGAACGGCTGGGGAGATGTCTCCTTGTGCTTGTCCTTCTACTGGGGCTAGTGTGTCCTCAGCAGCTTTTGGCCCAAACAGTCTGCGACTCAAGTCAGTCCTGTCTTGACTTGACCTCCAGCGATCACACAATTACTGCTGACCACCACGAAGAGTTCAACTCAGCCACCATCCAGTTAGGAGACACGACGCGCAGTATTACACACTCTGATTTGCTGACCCCGGCTGAACATGTCGCTCTCCACCAGGTCTTGTCTGGCGGTGAGCAGTCAATACAGTTGGATGCTGCTGGCCGTGCTGTTGGTGGTACTTTTAATTTGGGTGCTGAGCTCTTGCAATACAGCAC
>JACQVM010000118.1 GCA_016209785.1 Candidatus Melainabacteria bacterium
ATCAGGACCAATCGCTCATGTCGTCATTGCTTGATGACTTGGCTCATGGGCGCTCTTCTCAGACACGGCATGTAAATCTCCTTGAGTTAATTGGACATGATTTGACTGACAACCAATTACAAAAGGCGCTTGTCAAAGGTTTTGGCGTAACATTTGACAGTGTGTTTGTTGAGGAAAAGCTGACTAACTTTGAGACACAATTGAGCATAAGCCTTCTGGCAAGATACAAAGATCAAAACCTCGAACGAGTATGCCCCAGAGCAAGCGTCTAAAACAAACCTTACTGATGCATGTGTTTTTGTTGGGCCAGTAAAGCTTTTTCCTGCTGCCTTTTTGCGTCTTTCAATGACTTAGCAATCTTTGACAATCTACGCGCTTGTCGGCGTGCTTCCGCTTGCTCAATGTAGTCTGCGTCATGGTGCCATATAAGTTTCCACTCTTCTATACAACGACTAAGCAACCCCTCATCAATGGGACCCTTATTAGCATAAAGCTGAGCGGTTATGGCTCTAGCATAAAGAATGTGAGCTTGAGGATCCTCGATGTCTAACTGAACAGCCTTGGATAGCTTGCGTACTGCCTCATCAAACTTGCCAAGTTCAATATCTTGCTCACCCTCAAAACGCAAGGCAGAAGCTTCTGCCTTTCTGCCGCTTATTCCTATGCCAAAGAAAGCTGTATTAGCTGGTTCCGTTGAGTATACGCGCCCACCGCCATTTATATGGGGTGAAACCACATCAGCAGACGCTGATGCCAATGCTGCGCAAACTATCCAGACAGCCAAACTAAATGGTGCAACAGTCCTAAGATTGCTTTTTGGGCTAACCACAACATTCTCATTAGGTAGAATTTGGCCCATGGCTCTCAGAGGATTCACCAGAGTCAGTTACGTCCTTTACCTTCGTAGCTTCAGCCACATCAGATACATCAGCGTGCTGAACAACCGCCTGCAGATCAGCTATTTGATTCTCCAGCTCCCGGATACGTGCTTCAATGCGCTCAATTTCCTTAAACTCACTTTGTACCCTGTCACGCAAGGCAGATCCATCAAGGGTATTGCTTTCGATAAAAAGCTTATACGTCCTCTCACCTATTGTTTGAAAGTGTCTTGTCCTTTCGCCGCCCAGTGTCATGACATCCATCTTTAGCTTGGCAATCTTCGCTGCCTTACCCATTTGATCGGCGGCTTGCTTTGTGCTGGACTTAAACTTGTTAATTATGTTGTCAAAGGTTGGTGGAGACATGGTCTGTGCCCTCTGGTCGTGACGCTTATACTACCATAGGTCAATCCTGACTTAGCTCTAGTCCACCTGGCTTGCTGCACCAGCCAGCTCGAACCTATGATGAAGAAGCCTCACAGCCTCTCTAGCATGCTTAGCTGGGACAAGTACACTTACTCTTATGTCGCCGACAGACAACATTTGAACTGGGATCGAAGCACCAGACAAAGTATCAAATACGCTAGAGACAACTCCAGGACGTAAGGTTAAGCCGCGCCCAATCACTGAAATTCTGGCCAGATCGGTATCAATGGTTACTTTGGGCTCACCTAAATCCTTTTGCAACCCCTGGATGGTGGACTGTACTTTCAGCAACTGATTCCTGTCTACTGTAAAGGCCAGTTCTTGTACTGGTTCATCTTCCCGCGACAAAAGAATGACCATGTCCGTGTGGACGTTGAGCTCCTTAAGCCGGACAAACAAGGCTGACACCCCGTCTAGCATATGGCTCTGTGTGGCAGGTATAGTTAACACCAAACAAGCCTGGCTCATGTCACAAGCTACACCACACACTGCATACTCTGGTGTGAGCAACCGGTGAGTGATAAGTGTTCCTACATCTTCTGGCTGAAAACTTGACCGCACCCGCACAGGAACATGCATATCCATAGCAAGTTCCACTGATCTTGCATTCATGACCTGTGCCCCAGACACTGCCAACTCAAGCATCTCTTCGTAGCTCACAGACGGCAGTCTCCTGGCATCGGACAAAAGGTGAGGGTCTGCAGTATATACACCCAACACATCCGTATAAATGTCACAGCGCTCTGCACCTAAGGCTGCAGCCATCGCAACCGCAGTAGTGTCCGATCCACCCCGGCCTAAAGTCGTTATCTCGTTACTTTCAGTAACACCCTGAAAACCTGCAACAACAGCAATCTCGCCCCTGCCGAGGCAGGACTCTATATTTGTTGGTTTAACTTCCTTAATGCGGGCCACTCCGTGACGATCTTCGGTAATGATCCCAGCCTGCGCTCCAGTAAAGGACCTGGAATACCCGCCCAAAGACTGTATTGCCATGGACATTAAAGCAATGGATACTTGTTCGCCAGTAACAAGCAACATATCCAGCTCACGCGGATGTGGTTCAGGGGTAATTTGCTCAGCTAAAGAAATTAAATGGTCAGTAGTATGCCCCATGGCTGATACCACAGCAACTACCTCATGGCCCTCACTGCTGGCAGCAACAGCAATCTCGGCTGCCTTATGGATGCACTGGGCATCAGCCACTGAGGTACCGCCAAAT
>JACQVM010000119.1 GCA_016209785.1 Candidatus Melainabacteria bacterium
GATTGTATACACCCCCGTGAACATCAGATACGCCAACAATCTTGTAACCTACCTCATGCAACTGTCTGGCTGTCACGGAGCCTACGTTGCCAAAGCCTTGTACAACAACCGACGGTGTTGCAGTTTTTAAATCTAGATGTTCAACTGCCCGGCGTACACAATAAGCAACCCCACGACCTGTGGCTTCTGTTCGTCCAAAGGAGCCGCCTATAGACACTGGTTTTCCAGTAACAACGCTAGGCACTGTGTGCCCAACGTTGATAGAGTATGTGTCCATTATCCAGGCCATGGTCTGTTCGTTTGTGTACATGTCAGGAGCTGGAATGTCCTTGTCGGGACCCAGCAAGTTGATAATTTCTGATGTGTAGCGTCGTGTAAGCCGCTCTTGCTCGCCGATTGAAAGTTTCCAAGGTTCGCAACGAATGCCGCCCTTAGCTCCACCATAAGGAAGCCCCATAAGGGCACATTTCCAGGTCATGAGCATGGCAAGTGCAGATACCTCACCAAGGTTTACTTCGGGATGATAACGTATGCCTCCCTTGGCTGGACCTAGTGTGACGTCATGTTGAACTCGGTAGCCTGTATAGGAATGAACAGTTCCATCATCCATCCGAACTGGGATAGTGACAATAAGCGCTCTTTTAGGGTATCTAAGGCGTTCGTGAAGCTCAGCGTCTAACCCCATCTCAAGGGCAATTTCATCAAGCTGTCGTTGAGCCATTAAGAAAGACTCAGTTTCACACTCCATTGTCGGCCTTTCAACCGACTCTACAGTTGCCATAGGTTATCCTCCCTTGCTTAAAGGGTGTAAATATGTAGTTGTGTAGCAAAGAGTAACAGGATATTACAAAAGGAGATCATCCGGCAGAAGGATAACAAGCAGTGACCGGCATTAACTCTTTCAAAACCAGTAAGAGAGTAGTGTCCTGGGTTGTCAAGATTACAGTTGGTCTGTCCGTTTGTATATGAGAAAACAGTCCTAGATTTAATGGATAATCTAGCAAAACTCATTATGAGGTAGAGAACAACAATGGGCAGTGTTGAAGATTTTGCAGGGCAGGTGGCTATTGTGACCGGTGGCGGTACAGGGCTGGGAAAGTCCATAGCCTTGGAGCTGGGCAGCCGCGGTGCGTCCGTTGTCATAGCTAGTCGCAACGAAGAGCATTTAATAGCAGCAGCCAAGGATATTGAAGCTAAGGGTGCTGAGGTACTAACTGTTTCTTGTGACGTGCGAGAAGCGCAACAAGTAGAAGAGCTTGTCAAGAAAACCATAAATAGCTTTGGTAAGGTAGATGTTTTAGTGAACAATGCTGCCGGCAACTTTATTGTGCCAGCCGAGAAGCTGACACCTAATGGTTGGAACGCTGTTGTTGGTATTGTGTTAAATGGTTCATGGTATTGCTCCAGTATGGCCGGCCAGGAAATGATTAAGCAGGGTAGCGGCTGCATTTTAAATATCATTGCTACTTATGCCTGGACAGGGGCACCAGGGGTAGTGCATTCAGCTTCAGCTAAGGCAGGGGTTTTAGCCATGACTCGGACGCTTGCAGCAGAATGGGGACGTTATGGAATTCGGGTTAACGCTCTTGCACCTGGGGTGATGGCTACCTCTGGCGCTTCTAAGAATCTCATGTTCGACAGTGAAAAGGCTCAGGAGATGCTCCGTGCACAAATCCCGTTGCGCCGTCTCACTACACCAGAAGAAATTGCCAAATTGGCAGCTTTTCTTTGTTCTAATGAGGCTTCTTACATTACTGGAGATGTTGTCACGGCCGATGGTGGGCGATGGTTAGCAGATAAAGGATTTCTAGAGTTGTATGACTTACAAGCAGCAGGTAGATAGCCAAGTAAAAGAGTACTTAGGGGTATCATTGTTGATTGATTGTTGAGGAGCCAATGAAGTCTGCTGTCCTTGATTTCAATCATTTGTGGATGGTGCTGTTGATTTTTGTGCCTGTCCCAATTATTGGGTGTGCCTTGGGGTGGTCGCCGGTAGTTATTTTCGTGACGGCGTGCCTGGGCATTGTTCCTTTGGCTGGCTTTATGGGCAAGGCTACAGAATATTTGGCAGAGAGGATAGGCGAAGGTCCAGGTGCCCTTTTAAATGCTAGCTTTGGCAATGCGTGCGAACTTATCATTGCACTTGCAGCCTTGCGGGCAGGACTCATAGATATTGTCAAAGCTTCAATTACAGGGTCAATTATTGGGAACATTTTGCTTGTGCTGGGTGCCAGCATGCTAGCTGGGGGTGTTCGCTATGAGACACAAACATTTAATCGCGTTGCTGCTACAACATCAGCCACACTTTTAGCTCTGGCTGCGACCAGCCTTACTGTCCCTGCTGTATTCCACTTTTCTGCCTCCAGGGAAGCCCGTATAAACGAGCAAGGGCTTGGCCTAGCAATTGCTGTGGTTTTATTCATTACCTATTTAATGAGTCTCTGGTTTAGCTTAAAGACGCACAAGCATCTTTATGTCAGGGAGTTTGATACAGAAGCTGAGGCAGCCATTGGAGTCTTTGGCTGGGGCATCAGAAAATCTCTTACTATCTTGCTTGGATCTACCGTGTTAGTCGCGATTTTAAGTGAGTATCTTGTTGCCGAGGTCACGCACTGTGCTGAAACCCTTGGGATGTCTCAACTTTTCATTGGCCTAGTTGTGATAGCAATTATTGGTAATGCTGCAGAGCACAGCACAGCGGTTCTAATGGCCATGAAAAACAAGATGGACCTTGCCATTAATATTGCTCTTGGCTCAGGTACGCAGATTGCTTTGTTTGTAGCTCCAGTGTTGGTGTTTGTAAGTTTCTTCATTGGCAAGCCTATGGACTTAGCATTTACTCCTTTTGAAGTGTTGGCAGTTGTTGTCTCTGTTATCATTCTTTCCTTTGTGGCAACAGACGGCGAGTGTAAC
>JACQVM010000133.1 GCA_016209785.1 Candidatus Melainabacteria bacterium
CTCTAGGACAGTAAGTGCTTGATTGTTGGAAGTTTTGTGGCTCTTTACGAATGCAGAAGGGATGGTAGATAACCTGACCTTAGATCACTTACATTTTAGGGGCAAGAAAAATTCCTCTTAACAACTGTCAATAAAGTCTTTCTTGGCTTAACCAGTAAAATCTTGTGTTACTAGCATTGGCACAGGCTTGGCCAAGAGCACAGTTCAAAGACAAGTTAAGAGCTCGACAAGCTAGCATAGCCGCAAAAGGTGTGATGACAAGAACTGTAAAAGTTTTTGGACACTAGCTTTCACTTGCAGGCTCTAAACAGATAGGGTGACACTGATTCTTTCTTTACCTCTAAACAAAGACAACCAACCCAAGCTACGCTCCTACCTACAGCCACTCTCTCACGGCATGCTCTTCTTGGGCATTGTAATTGGTGTCGAAGTGGGTACTGTGAACTTAGGGTGTGGTACGGCGCTAAGTGTTTTAGCGCTCGAATTTTTGATCACTTAAAGATTGGAAAGGGGAGCCAATGAGCAGGAAGTGCCAGGTTCCAGGGCGCAACTTTTGTGCACCCAACGGTAAGGTTGCAGCTCTATTTGTGGATATTGATGGGACTATCTTAATTTGTGAGCGAAACTTCCGGAGAGCTAAGACGCGGTTTGGCTACTACATGACCAAACTTGGTTTTGATGGCGCCTTGTCCATGCAACTAGCCCAGAAGTATGAGCTTGCGTACATCCACAAGCATGGCTTTGAGCGAGACGCTCTTGCTAAATCAATGGTCTGGGCATACAGGCAGCTTTGCAAGGACAATGGTGTCAGATGTAATGGGTGCGATGTGGGCATTTGCGAGGACATTGGGCGCTCACCGTTTTTCCGCGAGCCTGAACTGTTTCCCAATGCAGCCCCAGTGCTTGCTCGTGCTTTCCACAGCTTTCGCATGATTGCTGTGACTATTGGAAACCGCGAGGCCCAGAAGTACAAGATTCGCCAGGCAGGGCTTGCTACTGTCTTTGGTGACATCATCATTACCCAGCGTGACGACAAGGTTGAATTGGTCCGTGCTGCCATTGCCGACCTCAACATTGATCCTAATCTGTCTGCCTTCATTGGCAACAGCATTCGCTCAGACGGGGCCTGCCTTGCGGCTACGAACTTCATTTACTTGCCCATGGAGCCAGGCTGGGCTTTTGATGAGGCAGAATTGCCGAAGGACACTGGCTTTGAGGTGTTTGAAGCTAAGGACTGGCGTGAAGTCGAGGAGCATGGTATCAATCGTCTGATGCGTCGCCGTCAGACTGCCTTTGAGACCGCGCCAGGACACACAAGCGTTGCTTATGCCAAAGTCAATCCCAACAGCGCGCCCCGTGCTTCCAGGTTGGCGCGAAAGCGTAAGCGCGGAACATGCTCGTCCCATTGAGCCACATATGCTACTCAAGGGTCTCTCTGGTTGTCTTTTGAGGACTAAGGTCAATGGTGTTTGTGTAGGAGCATAACCTACGGTCGTTATGTGACCGTCTTACACAATGTAAGGAGCGATCATGAGCAACGAAACGGTACAAGTTACTGCTGGTGCCACAGCACGACAGGCACTGGCTGATGAAGTCTTTCGTGTCATGAGCATTGAGCACAACTCTGGCACCACAGGGAGCGGCAAGAAGCTACCCAGAACAAGGCTTGTGCTGCAAAATGCCCGCTACGCTGACATTCAGGCAGTGGATTGGGACTATGTCCTTGAGTTCAAGCAGGGTGATGTGGTCAAGATTACAGGCACCATCAAGGAATTCAGAGGACAGCCCCAGATTACCATTCGTTCTTCGGCCAGGGTCGAGGACTTTGATGTTACGAAACTTCTGCCTACTTATCAGGGAGATTTGGCAGTACTGGAGTCTCGACTTGATGCTTACATCAAGGCAATCCCTGATGAGCGTTTGCAACTGCTTGCAACAAAGCTAACCGATCCGTCTGGTGAGCTAGGCCGCAAGCTGCGCCTGGCTCCAGCTTCTCCTGCAGCCATAAGCCATGAGCCATACATTCATGGGCTTATCCAGCACCTCACTGAAGTGTCTGAGGTTGCACGTGTCCTTGCTGATAAAGCGCGCGATCTGCGCCCAACTGAGTATGGCAAGATTAATATCTCGATTGTCATGTTTGGTGCGTTGCTTCACGACCTAGCTAAGACAACAGCTTACGAGTATGGTGCCGAAGGCATCAAGTTTTCGCTGGCAGGACGCTTGAATGGGCATGTATTGGAAAGCTATGCGCTTATTCGCAATGTGCTCTACGAGGCGGGCACGTTTTCCCAGGAGGAAATCGACAACATCCTCCACATTGTGGCCAGCCATCACGGACCAGAGAGCGACCAGCCACCTCGTACCATTGAGGCTTGGATTGTCCACACAGCAGATCTTTTCTGCAGCAAGCTGGGTGGCACGTTCGGCTATCCGCATGACCCTGTGCTTTAGCAAGCGTTTACCACGCAAGTAATTAGTTTCATCCGGGAAAGGAAGCAAATACCGCTTTGGGTGCGGTGCTTGGCTTCTTTTCCCAAATGGGCGGGATACGAAGCAATATAGTATATATATTGCTTGACAATACCTGGCTGGTGTCAAATAGGTCTGACACAGCTAGGTATTGTCGAAGCTTTAGCAA
>JACQVM010000134.1 GCA_016209785.1 Candidatus Melainabacteria bacterium
CTTGAGGTAATGCGGGGGAATCTCTTGCGGACTTTCTCAGAAACCGTGCTCATTGGACCTCCAGTGTGTGGGCGCTAGTTTGTAATGCAATAAACTTTCTTGTTACTTTTTACCCTATGAGCAGATTTGCTGTCACTTCAAGACAAAAGGTAAACATTGTTTTGTCTAAATCTAAGTTTTTAGGATAAGGCAAATATTTGCAGACCACGTCCAGCTACTATGGCCAAATTGTTCTTAACAATCACGTCAGAGGCTGCTTCTATGACTGATGATGAATAAGTTACAGACAAGGTAGCTTCGCTTGTCAGGTTCACTACAGACAGTAAATCTTTGCCTTCAGAGGATTTCCCAACTACCACAGCAAGATTACCTGCGGTACCCACGGCTGTTGCATCATGTGGCAAATCAACGACGCCTATTGTATGGAGATTTTGAGTATTCTTAGCCAGTAGAATTAAGAAACCTTTGGAGCTATGGTCAACCGCAGCAGCTAAAACATGGTTTTGAGTTAAATGGGCATCGCGAATAGCTAGGTTGTCGAAGCTGTGATTGCCAATCAACTCTGGTTGTTCGTTCATGCGATACAAGACAAGATTGCTCATGCTTCTAGCTAAAAGATAACCATCTGATGCGGTCACGCGGTTGAAGCCTGCAGGCAAGTCAATAACCTTTGCAAGAGAAAGTTTGTCAGAAGCAATTTTTACGCTGTAAATGGTAGTTTTGTCTTTTGTGTCGGCTATCACATAGGCTATCTGCCTTTCTTTGTCATAAGCCATGTGCTCAGCGACAACATCTGTGGCATGCAACACGTGGCCAAGTTGATCCATCTTGCGGAGTGCTAACTTGTCTTTGCTCAGGCACAAAAGGTAGTTTTCTGCTCCAGCAAAAGCTTTGAGAGGATAAGCTAAGTTGGACGAGGCAACAAGCACTGGCTTGTCAGCCTTAGCAATGTTGTAAAGCTTGAGGTCGGCTCCTGCCAATACCACTAAATCATCCCAGTTTGCAATACTAGAGGCTGGAAGAGTTGGGATGGAATAGGTAAATGAGTACTGCCAGCCTGTTTTGTCCAAGCTAAGGACATCTACTCCTGACCACGGTGAAGCTACATAAATATTGCGCTCCTTAGCTTGTAGTGACGACCTTAAGCCAGGACCAGCTTGGCTGGCAGGGAGCACGATGGTTTGTTCTGGCATTAACTCGAGTGTCTTGGTATAAGTAAAGGTACTTACTATGCGCTCAGGACCTCTCTCACCAAGGACAAAGAATCTCCCCTTTTGAGCATCAGCGTAAGACACATTTGTTAGGCTCGCCAGTGGGGCGTGATCCACTGCATGTGGTGTTGGCTCAAGACTTATTGCTCTTATGTCAAACCCATGAATGCTCCCAGATTGCCCTGCAACAACAAGCTCGTTCTTGTACCGTGCCATCACCCGGTAATCTCCATCCAACTGAATGGTCTTGCGCAACTGTGGTGTATGTGGGTAATAAAGGCTTATGTAGTCAACTTGTGTCTTGTACCCACCTTGCAGAACCACCAGGTGCTTATCTTGCAAATCTAAGGCTGTTATGTTGCTGTCTGTCGTAAAGCTGGACAACATGCTAGGCGGGTCAGATTTAAATTGCCGATAAACTACAACCAAGTTGTTCCCGTCCAGTGCTAGCCCAGCCACCACAATAAGATCATTTCTTGCAGTGAGGCAAACTGGCTCAAGAAACTCATTAAGTTGAAGCTTATACACAATGGTTGGATTAGTTGGTGGTATCAGCACGACACCTATCAGTGAATAGGCAATCTCGCCAGAATCAGACTCATTAATGCTTAGCGCATACGCATGCCGGCTGTCAAAGGTGACATCAATTACCCGGCGGCCTAATATTGTTGATTCACTTAATACTCGCGAGCTTGAACTTTGTTTGAGATCGACAATTGCCAGACGTCCGGACTCATCTGTAAGACACACAAAGCTTTTGTCGATGATGCTTAAGTTGTTTGGACAAATAGCTGGTGGCCACTCTTGCTTAGACAGAGAGCGTGGACCTATCTTTGCGGTCGCGGCTTTGCGACGCTTAGCATAAACATCAGCAAACAGCTCTGGAGCCATGGCAAGCCCCATGGTGCTCATCAAGAAAAGCCTGCGCGATAACATGTAGCTTGCCTTACCGTAACAACTGACGGAGAATACCAGAACAAGCCTGCAGGACAAGTATGGCGACCATAGGGGAAAGATCAATGCCGCTAATTGGTGGAATTAGCTTGCGAAAAGGAGATACTATAGGTTGGACAACTTGGTCAAGTGCTTTGAAAGGCTGATCGTACCATCTAATATTTGGAAACCAGCTAAGAAGGCACCACACTACAATTAGCATGGTGATTAGCTGAAAACAGCTTACAATCAATCCTCCAATATCAAACACAGCTTCACCTTGTCTAGACTACCTTATCTCCAGATTGTAACATTTAGTGGTCTTTACTATTGGTTAGGATGAACATAAAAACATATCCGCAAACAACCGAGATGTGCCTTATTGAGGCAATTAAAGGCTGGACAGGTTCTACCTGTATTGGTGATGACTGTGCTGTTTTGCCACAACAACGCCTGGCAACCTCTGACTGTTTGGTGGAGGGCACTCACTTTGTCTCAGAGCAAATTGGCCCGCAGGACTTGGGTTGGAAGGCGGTATCAGTTAATTTAAGCGATATTGCTGCTATGGCTGGAAAGCCGCAACATCTTATTGTAAATCTAGTCCTACCCAAGAACTTTTCTCAAGGCTACTTCCGTAAGCTTTACCTTAGTATGGTGGAGTGTGCTCATAGCTACCGCACGACCATAGTTGGTGGAGACTTAACTCATGGTGCTTTGCTTGTAATCTCTATTTGTGCACTGGGTGAAGAACACGAAGCTGGATGTCTTCGCCGCTCTGGAGCAATGCCAGGGGATATTGTAGCTGTGACTGGGGATTTTGGTGCTAGTGCCGCAGGTTTATGGGCAATTACCAACCAAATTAACGGACATGAGTTTCTCAAGACCAGGCATTGTCGACCTTGTCCCCGTCTGAGAGAAGCCTGGGCACTGGTCAGCCGGACAGGCAGCCGTGGTGCCCTTATGGATGCTAGCGATGGTTTGGGTGATGCACTTTCCCAGATTGCTAGAGCCAGCCAGGTGGGCATAGAGATTAATCTTAAGTCTGTTCCTATTGCCCAGCAGACCTTGATTGCTGCTCAGGCTGCTTCAGTAGATCCATATCATTGGGCGCTTTATGGAGGTGAGGATTACGAGCTGGTAGCAGCAATTCCAGAGCATGTTTGGGATAAATGGCAGACAGAGCCAGACAATCCGTTTTATGCCATTGGCAGTGTTACTGATTCTAATTTGGTCATGGCACGTCATCCCAAGATGGGGCAAGTGGCAATAGATCTTTCGCACACATTTCAACACTGGAGCTAGCGAGAGCGTAAACTGGAATCTCAGTTGTGCGTGTTTTGCAACACAAGAAAGGAATTACTAAAGATGCTTGAAAGCGGAGTTGCTCAAATCCTCGACGGTAAAGCTGTTGCAGCTTCTGTACGGGGCAAGTTAAAGGCTACCGTTGACGATGTCGTTTCCCGTGGGCTGCGGAGACCTGGGTTGGCGGTTATTCTTGTTGGAGACAATCCAGCTAGTCAGATTTACGTTCGAAACAAAATTGAGGCCTGTAGAAAGACAGGCATAGAAAGCCATTGCCAAAAGTTTCCAGTTGATGTATCGCAGAGGCTGGTTTTGGAGAGCATAAGGCAACTCAATAAGGACACAACGATCGACGGGATACTTGTACAGTTACCATTGCCAGAGCATCTTGCGGCAGATGCTATTCTTGCTGAACTTGCCCCTGACAAAGATGTTGATGGGCTCCATCCGCTTAATATGGGGCTCTTGCTCATGGGCAGATTAGCACTCCGCCCTTGTACACCTCAGGGCATTATGGTTTTGCTTGAGTACTATGGCATTGGGCTTGCTGGCAAGCGAGCTGTTGTAATTGGACGGTCTAACCTGGTGGGTAAACCAATTGCGCTTATGCTTATGGAAAAAAATGCTACGGTGACGGTTTGCCACAGCAAGAGCGCTGGACTGGAAGAGCTGGCACGCTCTGCTGATGTGTTGGTGGTAGCAGTTGGCAGGCAGTCCCTTGTGCGTGGCTCATGGGTAAAGCCAGGAGCAGCAGTTGTTGATGTAGGCATTCACCGCCTGGAAACTACTCAAGGGGATGTCGAGATTGTAGGCGATGTACATTTTCAAGAAGTCGCCCAAGTAGCTTCTTACATAACACCTGTGCCAGGAGGCATTGGGCCTATGACGGTGGCAATGCTGCTTTCCAATACCGTAAGAGCTTACCAAGAACATATTATGTTGAGGTAAGTCTGTGCTTGCCGCAATTAGGGCAGTCCTACAAATTGCCAAAGGATTGGAGAAAGTATGACAAGTGATGCAGAAAAGTCTAAATTGCCAACGTGGGCAAAAGTTCTGATTGGGCTTGTTGTCTTTGGTATTGTCGCGGTCATTGCCTTGGGGGTGGGTGCCTTCTTTTTTGTCCAGAACATAGTTAAGCAAGCACAAGATCCTGCTGTGGTCAGTCGCACTGCACATGCAATTGCTGACATTCCCGAACCCTTACCGAAAGGCTACAAGTATTCCTTTGCCTTTGGCATGGCAGGAATCAATACATTGGTTGTGCAGCACGAGCCAGATCAGCAAATGCTCATTCTCATTAGCAAACCTCAGAAGGAAGATGTGGATGCTGACAAGCTAGTAAATGTCTTATTTGAGGCAGGCATCAAGACCCCTGGTCAATCAGGTCTCGAAGGTGGCAAGGGGGAGAAGGTGAAATTACATGGGACTGAAACTATTGGTGGAGAGTCTATGCCATACATTATTGGCACCATGGCAGATAAAAAAGGTACTAAATTTGATGGCATGGTGGGTTGCGTGGTAAGTAAGACTAAGGACAAAACAGTGCTTATTTATGGCATGCAGCCTGGTGGCTCACCATATAATTTTGAAGCTACCAAGGAGTTTCTCAAAGCCATAAGGACATTTTAAGGAAAGTGTCAAACTAGGCAAATGTAGCTGTATGGCTTAAGATTGAACTAGCATAGTTAGGCAACTAACCTGGAGAGACGCATAATGTCCGAAGCTTCACGCTCTGATGGAAGTCTGGCATGGCTTACCTTTTTCTTTTTTTGTTTTATCCTGGTTATGTCAATAGGTGCTTTTGCTGTTTTTACATACAATGCAAATGCACCTGAGTCACAACCTGGGACGCATGGCGGTATGATTTTGCCTCAGGACACACAATATGCACCCAATTTGTTGATCTAATATCCAGTTTTGTTGGAGTAGTAGCCGTGTCCGGCTGTCACCATATCTAACACGGCTGCAGTCTTGAGGATGTTTTCCAATAGGCTCTTGTCGTGAGGATTGCTGGAGTGAAAGACATCATAAAGAAGAGGATCGCGCTCGAGGGCTTGTAGCAAGGAAAATTCTGCAGTTGTAATGGCCTTGCCTTCCACTAGGTTGTGAACTTTAATGCGCCGTCGCCCAATATCATCGCTCATCATGATTTCCCGGTAGTCAGGATCGTGATCGGTTACCAGCGCCTCATCTCCTGGACCAAGCTTGACACGATGTTTGTGGCAGATGATTGTTACTGAGCCGATGCCGGCATCCCACAGCACCTGGCAGCGCATGGTGCCTTGCCTTGCGACAAACAACACTACCGACCTGCGCTTGACATAAACCTCTGCTACTGGGCAAGACACTACGCCAGAGCCAGTAGCTTCCACTAGTATTTCTCCAGAGATTAAATTGAGCCGATTACGATGGGGTACCTGAAAATCAGAGCCAGGTGCAGCTCGATAGCGTAAGCCACCATTGTCGCCTTGCCAGTCCCTGGGTTGTCCTTGTGCATCATCTCCTCTTGCCAGCCCTTGCGGTGCAAGCAAAAGATAGACAACTAAAAAAAATGTGGCCACGTTACTGGCCTTCATTGGACCTACCCTTGAGAACCACTTGTATAAGTTTATCAGTGGCCTGCCACGTCTTGTAATGTAATCTATTGTTGATGTGAAAATGCCATGGTAAATGCCGAAATTTTATCTATTGGTACTGAGCTGTTGTTAGGGCAGATAGCCAACACAAATGCCCAGTATTTGTCAGAAGAGCTAGCACAGCTAGGGATTAACTGTTGCTGGCATACTGTTGTAGGTGACAACTGTGACCGAATTAAACAATGTTTGAGAGCTGCTCTTAATCGTGCTGACTTAGTTATTACAACAGGTGGGCTTGGGCCGACAGCCGATGATTTAACCACGGACTGTATAGGCAATTTTTTTGCGGTGCCTTTGGTGTTTGATGAGGCAACCATTGAGAAGATTCAAGCAGTATTTGCAGGGCGTGGCATGATTATGCCGGAGTCGAATCGTAAGCAAGCCTTACGGCCAGAAGGCTCACAGATTCTATCTAATCCGTACGGAACTGCACCAGGCATAATCTGGGAAGTAAGTCCAAAGCTTATTGAGAAGGCTTGTCTGGAGTACAAAGACAAAGCACGGTGGATTATGACCTTTCCAGGTGTTCCTTCCGAGATGAAGGCTATGTGGCAGGGAGGGGCAAGGCCATTTCTTCTAGATAAGTTTGTAGAGGGCACCATCTGGTCCTGCGAGCTCAAGCACTATGGGATTGGGGAGTCGGCATTGGCCGATATGTATAGTGATTTGTTGCAAAGCCACAATCCAACCGTGGCCCCATTAGCAGGTCTTGGCGAGTGCCGGCTCAGGGTAACAGCTAAGGCTGGTACTGTCGGGCAGGCACAGCAACTTGCGTGGCCGATAATTGAGCAAATTAGAACCAAGAGCGGCTCCATGTGTTATGGCAGCGATACAGATACTTTAGAATCAGTAGTTGGCAAAATGCTAGCCGAGCGTAGACTTACCGTTGCTCTCGCTGAGTCATGCACTGGCGGACTAGTCAGCAAGCGGTTAACTGATATTCCGGGCAGTTCACGGTACGTTAAGTTAAATGTTGTGTCGTACTCCAATGAGGCTAAGCACAAGTTGTTGGGAGTTGAGCAAGCCATTCTTGAGGATAAAGGTTCAGTAAGCCTGGAGTGTGCCTACGGCATGGCTTTGGGCATTAAGACACTAGCTCAGGCCGATATTGGTGTAGGCATTACTGGCATTGCAGGACCTGATGGGGGATCGCAAGACAAGCTGGTGGGGCTGGTTTATGTAGCTTTGGTGGCGGATTGCTTTCAAACTGATAAGACTTTACGATTTTCACCTCAACTTTCACGTGCAGAAATCCGACATCGAACAGCCAGTGAAGCACTAAATATGGTGCGCCTGTTTTGCCTTGACAACACCCAGTTGGCGAAATGAGCTAGATAATTAGCATGGCGTCACCATAGCTGAAGAAGCGGTAACGTTGGCTAACAGCTTCTTTGTAAGCGTGCATAGTTAAGTTGTGTCCAGTAAATGCAGACACAAGGACGAGTAGACTGGAGCGGCTCAAATGAAAGTTGGTTAGAAGTCCACTAATAATCTGAAACCGATAACCAGGCCTAATATACAACGAAGTTGTAGACTTATCTGTTGGGAGCAAAGTGCCTGAGTGACCTGAGGTCTCCAATGCACGACAGGTAGTTGTTCCAACTGCAATGACTCGACGTTGTTCTTTTAGTGCTTGGTTGACAATCGAGGCTGTTGTCTGGGGTACACAAAACACTTCTTCTTCAATGGTATGGCATTCAAGTGATGTGGTTATCGGCTTAAATGTGCCCGGTCCAACATGAAGCGTTATGCCGCAAATCTTAATTCCGCGGGCTTGAAGAAGTTGCAGGACCTCTGGAGAAAAATGCAGCCCTGCCGTTGGTGCTGCCACTGCTCCTGGTATCTTAGCAAATACTGTCTGATAGCGCTCAATATCGACCTGTCGTTGATTGTTGTTGCCATTTCGGTGGATGTAAGGTGGCAAAGGTGCATATCCGCTGTGCAACAGCAGTGCATAAGCTCTTTCCGGAGAGCCCAGGTTTAGTACCAAGCGTTTGTGTCCATCAGAGCCTATGGTGATGTCTTCGATTAATACTGTGAGATTATCTGGTGTTGCAGACTCAACATGCAGTATCTCTCCGCGCTTGAGCTTGCGTAGGCGGGTAGCCATTGCATGCCATATTTCAGGTTGATTGGGCTCTGGGCGCAATAACAAAAGCTCAATCAAGGCTCCTGTGTTGCGGCGTGCAAGAATACGTGCTGGAATTACACGTGTATCATTGACAACCAGTACATCACCCGGACTCAGCAGGCAAGTAATGTCGGCAAACTTGCAGTGCTTCGTTGTACTGGAGAGGCGATCAACCAACAGCAGACGAGATTCATGCCGTACTGCAAGAGGCTGTTGAGCAATAAGCTCTTCTGGCAGACTATACTCGAAATCTTCTAGCCTAAAGCCATTAGAGCCTGGTAGGTACTCGGAGGGAGGCACGCTACAATTTTTGTCTGGTGTTGAGAAAGTCATGGATTTAAAGCAGGTTATCTCGGAATTTGCTCATTACCTTGGGTTCCAAAGATCCACAATAGGTGGATTAGCTCCTATGGAATCTGAGCGTGTTGAGTTTGAACGCTGGCTTGCCAAAGGATATGCTGCAGGAATGGGGTACCTTAAGCGCAATCCTCATTTTAGGACATCGCCACAACTTGTCTACCCGTCTGCACGCTCGGCTATTGTTGTCTCGGTTAGTTACTACAGCCCGGTGCCACCTAGCCCTGGACTAAACTTTGGTAGAGTCGCACGTTATGCAGTAGGACTTGATTATCATGCTGTACTGAAAGCCAAACTAGGCCAGCTTAAGGCACAGCTTGAGGCTTATCTTGGCCGACCGCTAATGGGTAAAGCCTATACGGATGATGTGTCCTTATTTGAACACGGTTATGCAGTACGACATGGGCTTGGCTTTTCAGGGAAAAACACACTTGTAATAGGTCCTAAGATGATGGGGTCGTATTATTTTGTTGCAGAATTATTTACTGATTTAGAGATTGACCCTGACGAGCCTTACAGGGGCACTTGTGGGGAGTGCTTCCGTTGTGGGGGCATTTGCCCCACGTCAGCCATTGTTGAGGGTTATGAGCTAAATGCAGGGCTGTGTATTTCTTATCTCACCATAGAAAACAAAGGAGGTATCCCACTGCCTTTGCGTCCTAAGATTGGGGAGTGGATTCTTGGCTGTGATCTTTGCCAGGAAGTCTGTCCCTATAATAGGCAATCTACTATTACGCCCTGGCAAGAGTTTCGCCCGGAATCAGGTGCTGGCTATTATGTTGATTTGTTCAAGCTCTTAGAGATCAAAACCGACTATGAGTTTCGTAAGCGATTTGCTAGCACTCCGCTAAGGCGCCCTGGCCGGCGTGGACTTATTAGAAATGCCCTTGTTGTGTTAGGCAACCTCCGTCCTGATGGTGCTGTGGAGAAAATCCATAGATTTGCGGTGTCAGAACCTGATCCTATGTTAAGAGAACATGCTGCATGGGCCGTTGCCCAATATGATGATGCTAAGAGCAATCGTGTTCTTGAATTATTGTACCAACAAGAACCTGATGCCAACCTCAAGGATCAACTATTGTCATATCGCAATCAGCGTTAGCTCAATTATGATTTTGGGGCAACTGGCTTAACTAGCTCAACTTCAAGCTCTACTTTTACCTCGTCTCCTACCATGGCGCCACCAGTTTCTAGCAGTCCGTTCCACATAAGTCCAAAGTCTTTCCTGTTCAATTTGGTGTTAGCCGAGGCGCCAATCCGCTTGACTCCATGAGGATCTATTATTTCTTGGGTTGGCCCATCAACATCAAGTGTTATTGTTTTGGTGATACCATGCATGGTTAAGTTGCCTGTGAGTTTGAACCTCCCCATTTCTGCCTGTTCAACTTTTGTTGATTTAAATGTTATGGAGGGATACTTAGCCACATCAAAGAAATCAGGTCCCCGTAAGTGATCATCTCTTTTAGGCTCACGGGTATTGATGGTAGATATATCAATGGTGGCGTCTACGGTGGCCTTGTTAATGTCCTTACCATCATACAAGAC
>JACQVM010000136.1 GCA_016209785.1 Candidatus Melainabacteria bacterium
AGCAGCAGCAGCGCATCGCGAAATAATCAATCAGCTATTGCGCCGCGACCCACCATTTGTTAACCCCCACCAAAATCTTTACTTTCGCGACATCTACGATCACCTGATACAGGCTCTGGAACTAATTGAGGCCAATCGCGACCTTGTACTGGGCATACTTGAGGTTAACCTATCTGCTACTGCGCATCGTACCAATGAAATTGTAAAGGTCCTAACAATGTATGCCACCATTTTATTGCCGCTCAATTTAATCACCGCGTTTTTTGGCATGAACTTTGAACACATGCCCCTTCTACGCGACCCCTTTGGCGTACCCCTGGTTTGTCTAGTCATGCTGCTTACCACCTTTTGGATCTCACAGTACCTGCGAGCACGCGAGTGGTAGCTAACTCTATTTTTAATCTAGCAACGGACACCAACCTACCCAGAGTTAATACTGAATCCTCAACAACGGCAACCAACGCGCTCTATCAGTCCCGCTTATGCCTAGGTGTAGAAAAATTAACACCTGTAAAGGCAAATGCCTCTTGACATCAGCTTTTGCATTGAGTAACCTGGTTTCATATGCTTGTTTGCTTGGTCATCTTGGATTGTGCGGAATAATCCTTAGGTTAAGTGCGGCAATGAGGTAGCAAAGATGAAAAGTACTAGCGGGAGTCACCCGGCAGCGGGTGCACTTCAGGAAAGAATTTGGCTTCTAGCAATAGCAGGACTGGCTGCTGTGCTGCTCAGTGCAAGCTGGATGGTAGCTCCTGGCTTTTGCGGTCCTGGTGATCAGCTTAAGTTGCCTACCGCACGACCTACACCTCGGGCCTCTAAGGCACCTCCCCAGGAAGATGACATCCTGCTTCTTATGGCGGCTGGCGGAACAGAAGAGGAGGATGTACAGAAGGCCCTGAAGGAAGTTCATGGGACAGTAGTCGGTACCATTGGCGAAGGACCACTCACCATATTGAAGGTAAAGTGTGAAAAAGGAAAGATTGCCCAAACAGAAAAAAAGCTGGGTAAGGACAAAAACTTTTGTGCTGTACAGCGTAATTTTATGTTTCAGGTAGAACAGACTGCCCCTGTCAATGATCCTTACTTTCCACAAGAATGGCACCTTAGCGCTCTCAATGCTGTAAGAGCCTGGCAGGTAAGCCTGGGTGGTCGCAATATCTTAGGAGTCTTAGATACAGGGTGTAATCAAAACATTGCTGATTTAAAAGGTAAAACTTACGCTGGTTATGATGCCACCACCAGAAGAAATGGACAAAAGGATTTGTATGGCCATGGAACAATGGTTGCCACTACAGCCGCTGCTATTACCAATAATGGTAAGAATACGGCTGCTCCTGCCCGTTTGTCCTATATTTATCCAGTAAAGGTAAGTTATAGCTCAAGTGGCTACATTTCTGAATCAGCAATACTGGAAGCAATCTATAAATGTGGGAGGTTAGGCATAAAGATTATCAACATGAGCTTTAATGCCAACCCACCGTATTCTTTAGCCAATCCAACTTATCATCCAGCGTTGCATACATATTTGCGCTGGTACCATGATTCAGTTGGTGGCTTAGCCTTTAACTCTGCAGGCAATAGTGGAACGTATGACTCCAGCCCGGCTGTGCCTTATTTAATTGTCGTGTCTGCCATAAGCACCAATTATTCGCTGGCTTATTTTTCAACCTATGGCACACCAACTTGGTTTACTGGCCCAGGAGTTGGTGTGTACTGCTCTACAAAATCAGGAGGTGTCGCGTCCGTTAGCGGGACTTCCTTCTCCAGCCCCTTGTGTGCTTCAGTAGCAGCCCTGGTTTGGGGTGCCAGACCAGGACTTAGGAACACTGATGTAGAAAACATCTTAAGGAGTACTTGTTATACAGTCCCAGGTTATGCCTGGACTCCCTATTATGGTTATGGTATGCCTAACGCAGAAGCAGCAGTGCGGGCTGCTACCGGAAATTAGTGATTCTCAAAACAAGGTTAGCATAACGGGCAGACCCCGGCGTTAACGTCGGGGTCTTTCAGCGGTAGATGCAGCAGGGTTTCAAGCCCCTGCCGCATTCCTTTGTAAACACCCAGCCCTTAAAAGGGCTGGGGTTTGACTGTCAAAACATTAGTCCTCTGTCCTGCCAACATAGTTCATAGTCTGTCGATTGCCAGATGGTTCAGATTCCAAGTAAAGAACAATAGAGCTAAATACAGGCTCATCTGGTGGAGCATCGGCAGCAGCATAAAAGTTTTCACGGTGTAGCTCTTGCACAACCATACTAAAGGAGCTGGCAGGAACAAGCACAGTAGCAACAGGGTTGCCATTTAAATACGCATCCAACAGAATACGCACAATAGCATTAGCTCCAGCACAGGCTTCCCACGACGATCCTGGTGACAGCTTATGCTTCAGACGAATGGCTGTGCCATCACCTGGTGGAATACCAAAAGTTCGCAAACGCTTACAACCTAAAGGAGTGCAAGCTTTGTAATAGAAATCCTCATATCTAATTGCTTTATTGGGAATGACGCTTAACCCTGCTGGTGTTGTCTGGCTGTAAGAGATGGTAGCTTTTACCATAGGTTTGAGCGTTGAGCCCGGGTAATTGAGAAACTGTGGTAACTCTTCAGTTTGTATCTCAATTATCCACTCATACTCACGAACAGACTGAGATTGTGCCTGAACTACCAAAGGGCAAGCAAACAAAGCTCTTACAGCCATTGCTAGAGCAACTAATGTGTGATTCACTTTACTCATTCAGGAAATACTCTTGGGTTGCTGGATTGCGGCCAAGGTTTTCCCAGGCAGCTTGGCTATTTAGTACTACCTGAAACGGCGCATTTAGTCCAGGGACATGCACTCCACCGATAGGTACAGTAACAAGTGGAAAAATCTCAGCATGAACCTGCAAGCTCAACATGAAATTGCAAGGACAATGAGCACCATCCGGTAGCCACTCTGCCGGTACTGCCCGTGGACCATCTAGGTTTGCATGCATCCCTAGCTCATCGATGCTATCTACAACCAAAGAAAGCCTTGCGGTTTTTGCAGATACACCACCTAATCTAGCTAGCGAAGTCTTCCAGCGCGGGTCAGTATCCAACATCTCAAATGCCTGAGAAAGTCTATCTAGCCTAGACAATTCTCGTACATAGCTATTCACAGAAGCAGTGGCTAATCCTACCCGGACCGGCACCACCACTAAATCCATTAATGGAAGAAAAATACACAAAACAAGTATAGTAATAGCTCCAGCAAACTCTGCTGCTTGTTGTCCTTTTAAGCGTAATCTTGCCAGTGATGTCCTGCATGCAGCCATGAATGTTTGCTTTCACGGATATAATGAGTATGTATGAAAAGAATATCATGCCATAGAGCTAACCACGGCAACATGTTTATGTTGTCGGTGTTAGCTTTTGGAATCATTATTGTGGTGTTTTTGGCAGGTTTTTCAGTCTATCTTATGTTCTTTTCGCAAAGCAAAGCACATAGTCAGTCCGACCAGTTAGCCTTGCAAGTAGCTCATGCACTAAATGATCAGGACGAAATGGGGGAAATGAACAATCTTGTGGCACGCTGCCGTGAGCTTGTCTTTAATTCAAGAAAGACTCATGACGCAGCCCACATGTACTACCAACATCTTGAACCACTTGCCAATCAACTCTTGGAAGAGTCTAGAGCCAGCGCGTGCTATGTAGAGTTGGAACGACAGCGACTTGTAAGACATAGCTTGACTAACCTTTATGGAATCGTAGAACTATCAGACAGTGATCGAGTTTTACAATCAGGACTTAAACTGCCGTGGCTAGCTACCAAACCTGCTAGACCTGTAGGGCTGGCAGTCGGGTACATTGATGGTGTCGAGTCAAATGTGGAAGTGTCGGAAGGCAATCCAGAACTAAACAGCACTGATCTTGCCCGCCATTACATTGACCGAGCAAGCAAGCTCTACATGGGCAATATCAATGTTAAGTTACCCGCTCCAGACAACGACTTACATTTCAAGCTGTCTTCACTTCCTGCACCTGTCAAAGAAACGGTATCTCCACCACGGCTAACCAGTCCCAATGTCTTTGTGGAAACTGCCCGACTTATGAAAGACGGGCTCACATTAGGTGCATCCTGCGATCAGCTGCCCTCGGCTGTTAAGGTAGACATGTTGATTAAAGTTACAACAGGTCCGGAGGTACGAGATGTTCACGCCATTCAAACTACATCTTACGCCTCCACCTGTGGTGCCTCTCCATTACCATAAGACTACTTTGTCTTGTAGGGAAGTTGTCCAAGTCACTTGCATGGACTACCAGCATCTGGTGTTTGTGAAGCTGGTGCAATTATTGATTGAATTGCTACGCACACCGCAGCAGGGATACAAGTAACCACCACAAAGCACATTAGATGCAAAAGACTGGCAAAAGCTAGGGCCATCTCTCTATCAACGCCAGAAATCATCATTAGTCCCTGGCTTACCAGAAAATGAAAGCTGCCAACGTTTCCAGGAGTTGGTACCAGGACACCTACTGAGCCAATGGCAAAAACAACCAGACAATGGACAGCGCTAACCTGCTCATTGAGTCCGAACGCCCAAATCATAAAGTAGAAGTTCAGCCAGTAACAAAACCAAATGCTCAGGCTTAAAAAAGCAATTACCGGGTAACTAAATGGATTGTGCAAGCATCTAGTTCCTTCATGAAACTCTTCAGCCAGCTTTTTTATTGAAGCTAGCTTCTGTGCAGACACTAGTCTTCTAACTAAGGATCGGCTAAAAAGCCAGTTAATGATGTCAGCCATACGAGGCAGCATAATTAATCCCACCAAAGTCACCAGAGAAAGCACAGCCCCTCCAGGAACCAGCCAAGGCAAATCTTTAGCTTCCTCAGTGGGAAAGCAAACTAGCGTTACACCAAGCACTAGCATTAGCAAAGCTACGTCCAAGAGACGATCTATAAAGATAGTAGGCAGGACTCCAGCCCACGGAAGTTTTTCACTACGGCTTATGGACACAAGCCTAGCTATCTCACCACCACGTGGTATCACTACATTGACAGCATAGCAAACCATAAGCGCACAAAACAGGTTCCACAGACTAATGTGTCTGGAAGAAAGGGGCCTAAGTAAGATTTGCCATCGCCAAGCACGCAAAACGTGGCTGGCAATACCTGAAACAAATAACAGAAGAACATACAAAGGTTGAACGGCTTGAATAGATTTTAAAAACTGCCCGAGATCAATACCACGAAAGGCCAGCCAAAGGAACAAAGCAGCAAAACCAATGCCCAAAAGTTGTTTGAGGTGGTTGCTGAAAAAACCTGGGGGGCGGTTGGTCACGGGAGTGGCACTTAAAGATGGGGTTTTCATAGGGTGTTTAGTTTGATGATGTCCTTTTGCCTTTCGTGCCTACATAGATCATTGCGCCCCAAGTAACAAAACACAAAAGAACTAACAGAATAACTGGTGCAGCCCAAGGTACATCAGCAAGAAACGCTGTTGCTTGTCTCCATGGCGCAATCTTAGAAACAGTTGTCTTAGGCAATGTTTGCGCAGCCTTAACTATGTGCAAAGGTGATACCGATGCTAGGTTCCCACTTAATTGTGCACGCAATGTCGGCTTACACAAGAGATCTACTGCTGAACCCAAGGTATCAGGAGAGTTTGATGAAACAACAAGTATTACTTTGCCAGCGGCCCATGGGGAAAGAATCTCCTCTAAATAAGCATGGGCTTGCTCGAACAATCGCGGCGCCTGTGGACTTGTTTGCCACAGCTTGATAGTAGCTCCGTGCTTCTGCAAAGCAAGGGCTGACCCTAACTTTTCTTCAAGCACATTTGTATGGCAAGGACTAAGTACCAACAGATGACGACTTGTCTGAACTAACCGGGGAAGATTATTGTCAAAATAGACATCGTAAGGAATATAAGGATATGCACCGAGCTCCTGCCCCCATATGCCAATCTGGCATGCAAGCTTCAGAAGTCCAGCCAGACAAAACTTGTCTGCCTTGCAGGGCAGGACAATAGCAAGCCCAGAAAATCCATTATCTTTAGTCAGCGGGAAGCCACTATACCCTAACAATGACAAGTCAGGTAATTGGCTTTGGTATTCTTTATCAAGCTCTAGGCGTGTAGTTTCATAAAGTGTTCCCCACAGTTGCTTGTCCACTACGGGCATGCACTTACCTAACTGTTTTGGATACAGGTGAAACGCAAACTCGAATTCGTTGTATGGCTTAATTAAATGATTGGGAATTTCAATAACATCTTCATGGTGCTCTTCTCCTTCAGCTTTTACAAGAGGATAAGAACGTAGACTCACATCATTGAGCTTAACCTCCAGGCTCGAGAGCTCTGTATTCATCTGCGCACCATAGGCAAAAACAACTCGCAACTTTTGACTTTGTCCTATAGGCTTCACACCAGGGAACTCATGCAATACAACCACAATTGGCTCAGGCTCAATCCCATGTACCGTAGTCGTCAGGTATCCGAGATCTTGCAAGGTACACGTCTTGGGTGTTGGCACCACACCAGGTGACGCTGGCGAACCCAAGGAACTATCAATCCGGGGAAAGTCATTGAGCTTACGAATAATGGCTACCTGACCGCCAAGGATGGGTTCGTAAGTTCTCTCGGTCAGTGCTCTTGCAGCCGCTTCAACACCCTGGGGTCCGTTACCGCTCACAACTAAAAGTGGGCTTTGTGGATCATTTGGATTGGCCAGAATTTCCAGCACGCCGATTTCAGGACCCAATGGTTGCCCTCCCGCATCCAAAAACTGCCCGGACTTAAGTGGCAAGGGCAAATGCTCACCCAGTTGAGCAATTAGCTGATTTTCACCGGCAGTACCTATGGCAATCAGTGCTCCGGCTTTGTCTTGCTGAGCAACAACCTCTACTGGACGGTAGTCTGCAATGGCACCAAGGTTAGTGGCAACTTTAGCGATTGCTCTAACTGTTTCCATTTCAGGAGTTTCAGGCAATGCAAAGCCAATCTGAGTATTTCCCAATCCACGAACATCAAAGAAAGGGTATGGCCAGCCATGCAGATCCGGGATCAAGGTCTGCTCCTGGTAGTTAAGGACTAGCCGTGAGGTTGTGCTTACATTTGTCCACAAAGTGGTGGAAAACGGATCCTCACACTCATTGGCATAGTGCTGCGTAACGCGAATAATCAAGTTGTTGTATTCTTGAAATTTAGCACCGTCAAGTGATATGGCTACTTCAGTTGGGTTGGAGTTTGATTGATCGAGAGGGATTATCTTTAGCAAGGAACCGTTTAGTTCCACCTTCAGATCCGATAACCGTGGCACAAGCCCTGGTGCATGGCTAAGCCCAAGATAGAGAGTGCTCCCAGAAGCAGGGCTCCAGCGCCGAGGATATGGAAAGTTGATGGTGCGACTGGCTTGCTGTCCATGAAAGCTAAGATCTGATAAAACATACAGATCATTGCCAAACCCGACCGTTTTGCTCAAATGTCCACCGAAAGTGACTTTGCTTGCAGATGCTACTCCTGCCCCAGGTGTCATCCAGCCACCGGCACCAAGCAACAGTATCAAGAAAAGTGGCAGGCACTTGTAAGCTCTGAAAAGACTATGGGAACTAGATGTTTTGAAGAAAATAGCCATTGTTTGCCAACCTGTGAGACAGTGTAGCACCTGTAGCTTTAAGCCTATGCCTTTTGCATCTAAGGTGTTACTTGTCCAGGCTTACAAACCCTTAATACCATGAGAGCCAGGTTGTCATTTGAGTCCTAGCGTGGTGCAAGTAAGGACACGCATTGGTGTGGTCACAATATTCCAATAAGAACCCACAATAGAGTCCATTGGCTCCCTCAAATGAGCCCAGGTACCGGGTGCACAGTAAATGAGCTCGATGAGCGACCGTATCTTATCGCTGTCAGCCGCGGCAAACTGCATTCCTACCAATTGTTGCGCATTAGCAGTTTGTTGGCACCTCCGAACTGTAGCAGAAAGCTCTATTGGGCGCCCATTTTGTCCTTTTATGGCTAGTAAGACCTGGGCACCTGGACTTGTCCAATTCATGCTGCCCTTAGCATTTAGCCTCAGCAAAGCACCAAATTCAGTAAGGTTTTCTGTGACACCTTGCTCAGCATGTTCAATTTCATTGGAGCGAACAAGTACAGGAACTTGCTTGGAGATACGATGAGCTGCTCGACGCTGAGGACGTTCAATAGCAACACAAATTGCACACATCGCCAATATGAGGTTATAGAAAGTCCAGAAAGCGTTCAAAAGAATGCTTTGTTGCTCAATCACATCACGACTGTGCAACCATCTCACACAACAAGCTATCAAGCCTGTCAAGCCTAGAAGCAGAATTAAAATACTTGGCCAGGCCATGCGAAAGTCAAAAAAATATTTCTTTATCAGTCCACCTTTAGGGGTCACGTTGAATTGGCCAGCTCGAGGATTGACAAGTGTACTTGTGGTTACACAAGCAAAATAAGGAGCTAAAGTTGTCTCGTAAACCTCGGACCAGAAAGAATGCCGAAAGTTCTTGTAGTGATAGTTATTGGTTAAAGTAGCCACTAAGATATGCGGCAAGGCCATGATAATTACACTTAATGGCAGTGCCTGAAGAGGATGCAGGTTAAACAAGAGGTACATCACGGGCACCAAAAAAAAGATAAGTCTTGGAAGCCCGAACCAAAAGTTTAATGTGCTACTTGTGTAACAGAGCCGCTGACACCAAGTAAGTCCTTTACGACACCAAGGATTATCAAGACGCATGATCTGAG
>JACQVM010000137.1 GCA_016209785.1 Candidatus Melainabacteria bacterium
GATATACTTTTCAATTCTACCGTCCCAGGAGATGTTACGCTCACTGGAGGGCCTACAAGTGGCGATATCTCAGCCGGCCGAAACATTGTCTTTAATGGCGGAACTGGTGGAGTAGCAGCTAATATTCGCTCCATTGCCGGAACAATCAACGCCAATGGAACAGGCGTATCAGTTGAGACTGGTGCTGGCAATTTAGTCGCCTCAGCCATAAGCGCTACCTCAGGTCTAGCACGAATTGTAGCCAACGGTGGTGCAGTTAGTCTAGCAAATTCTGGCACAGTCGCAGCCAGTCAAACTATAACATTACGAGGAGCATCTGGCGTGACCATCGGTAGTGGAGGCGCTATTAACGCTGGTCAGCAGGTGAATTTAGATTCTGTGAATGCTGGTGCAAACATAAACATCAACAACACTGCCATGGTGACCAGTACTACTGCAGGTATTGCTGTTAATAGCGCAAACAACGCTGTCTTTGGACTTTCAAACACTGTTAGTGCTGGCGGTGGCAACCTTACTGTAGTAGCTGGTGGAATAGTTGACATAGGGGCAGGTGACACCTTTACAGCAAGCAATCACATACGTGTCACAAGCGCTGGAAATGTTACTGTCGGCGCTCCAGGTGGCTCAACTGTTGCCATAACTGCTGGGCAATTAGGTGGTGGAGTAGATACCTCACGGACACTAGCAGATGCTGCTATACCAGCTCAAGGCGAAGTGCTCATTACTAGTACTGCTGGCACAACAGCTCTGCGTGATCGTGTTAATCTCACCAGCCACGGCAGCAGCATTATTCTCACTGGACAAAATGTCCAAATTGGGACGCTTGGCAATGTAACTGCTTATGGTGGCAATATCCGCATAAATGCTGCACAGTTGGTCAGCATCCCATCAGGAAGCCAGTTTACAGCCATAGCTCAGTATTTACCCGGGCAGCAGACCTTTACAATAGACAATAACTCAGTACGCCAGTATAGGGGTGGTGGCATTGCCATTTTTGCAGGACTTCCAAATGAGGATCTAGAACAGCATATTACGAACTTGCACCTTTCCAGGCGTGCACTGGGACTGCTGGATGTTAGCAACAATGTCAATGCCGCTGGAAGCAGTTTCAATTATACAAATAGTGGAACTGTGAGACTTTTTACAACTGGCTCAGGGAAAATTGGTGCTGTCAATACCTCATTTGTAGCTGATGGCGGTGTCATATTTATTGATCCACCTGGAGACCAAATCGATATTGGTGGCGGTGCTATGTTTATTGCTCGAGGTCCTGGCCTTCAGTTTATACCCCCACCATCGCCGCCACCAAGTAACAACAATGGAGCCCAAATACCACCTTCAACTCCTCCGATAATTGAGGTATCCAGTACAACTAGCTCAACATCAGCTCTATCATCCCCCCAGACAACGCAGGCAGACAAAACAAACACAGCCAAGGAAATCAAGAACATACAACCTGCAAATCCGGCCCTCAATTGCTCACCAATGGCGATTCCTGATGCTACAGAGTCTCAGGAAGGAAGCGGCTATACAGTTGCTACTGGAACATGCCAGCCATTCTCTTTTGAGGGCGGAGATGGTTCGGCCGTCGTGGGTCGTGGTGGCACTATCTTTGCTGTGTCTCAAGACCGGGCGATATTACTCAAGGAAGGCAGACTGGTTGCCATAGCAGGAAAACAGAATCTGCTCATTTCAACACAACAAGGTAATATTGAAATTCCATCTGATGGTACTGTAATTGTCGAAAGAAAACCATCTGGTGTAATTCGCGTTGCCAATCTTGCTGGCAGTGACACAATAGTTTCCATCAAGAGCGGCCAACAGTCAAAGAGCATTGCTGCCAGGACAGGAGAAGAGCTTGTTGTAGCCGACAGTACACTCAGCGATGAAGAGCTCATACCAGTAGATGGAATTGAGCGAGAACCAGTGGGTGGTGCTGTAGTTGTTTCGGGTGTCAAGATTCAAAAGCAAAAGTTCAATGTACAAGATATGGCAAATAAGGAAGCCCTGCTCCTTTGCAACATGGGATGCTTTTCAATTGCAATACGTAAAAAGATAGACTTCATCAAGCAGAACAATATAGGTCATGAGCAGCTCTCGCCTCAAGGCACCACCAACAAGATCAAGGCTTACATACCAGCAAATCGACAAGCCATTGGAAACTCCAACGACACCATTGATGGAACTGGTCTTGTGCCCATTAGCTTCACACAGCCGACTGGTTTGATGAATACTGCTGCATCTGGCATTCGCACACTATCTACAACTAGTGGAAGCTTCAAGCACAACGGACGCACAAAGCTTGGTCTTGAAACTTCAGGACAAGTCAACTTGTCACAAGGGGAGACAGTAATAGCTGCCCATAAAAACGTGGTCATCAAGTCAGGTGTCTACCTAGTTTCTGTGAATGGTGGAACTATTGCTTGGATTGGCAAGGAAGGAAATGTCTTGAAAGTTCGCAACATTTGGGATACCTCGCACCATGCTGTCAAACTGTATGCTAACAACAAAACAGTGTGCCTAAGTGCTGGACAGGAAGTGGTGGCTGGTCCAGATGATGGGTCGGTAATGAAAGCCATGAAATCAGACTTTCTCGGTCGCCGGCGCATACGTAGCTTTGGTCTTACTGGCAGTCAGTCTATTGTGCATTCAGACTTTTCGCTATTATCTCTTGCTCACAATAGCAATATAGTAAATCTTCTCCTAAAGAGCTCTAACAGGGACGATCGTACCATTGCCCAAAAACTAATCAAAATGTCCGCCTGCCTTACCCATGTCACCACAAAGCATGGTGCTTATGCATCAGTCGATCCTTGAAGAGAAGAGCTGGATGAACGATATATTGCTCGACATGCCGGTGGTGCTGGTGCCACGCACAGGGCGCAGCCCTAAGCCGCTGCAACACAAAAGAGATTCTCGGGTCGGACACTTTAACAGTGTTGAGCTCCTGATGCTACGTCCTAGCGCGTCAGATCATCGTCTCTATCCAGCTCTTTCGTGGCATCCTTTTCTCGTCTCAGCATTCCCTTGAGCTTGTTAGCAGCCTTGCTCTGCGGCAGCTCCTTGGTACGCTCCGGCTCCCGTTCCTTGATCCACGTCTTAACAGCCTCCTTGAGTGACAGCAGTTTTTCGACGGCTGCCCAGCCAATCTCGTCATCAATTCCTTGCGGCCAAAGTCTTTCTGTGGTTTGTCTCCGGTCATAGTGCAATGGCTTCTTTTAAGATTTCTTCTCGATTGCGACGCTTAAGCATTCTGTATGTGCCAACGTCCACCTTGACACCGAGCAATTCTTCCAGGTCACAGATCAACCCGCTGAGGTCAAATAGGCTTCTGCCCGGCTCTAATTCAACAAGGAAATCTACATCGCTCTCGTTGTCGTAATCGCCCCTGGCCACCGAACCAAAGACGCGCACATCACGCGCGCCGCGTTTGGCGGCGACCGCCAAGATCTGCTCTCTCTTCTCAACGATTAGCTCTGCCAAGTCCATAGTGCTCTCCTGAGCTCTATTATCTCATTGATTTTTGACGAGCCAAGCTTGGCAGGCAAGCCCTGAAACGCCCATTCTTCGTGCGGGTGATTGCCTTGCTGGCGCCAAGCCGAAGCCTCGGCTTCATATCGTCCAGGATTGACCATTTAGTGTCTCAATTAGGACAAATGGACCAGCAATCTCATCTTTGCACGAGGGAATCGGACAATTGCTTGATTTCGGCCCGAATCATCATCCATTCATTGATTTCTCTAAAGCCAAGCTTCTGATACCAGTCCAGAGGAAAGTTCTGAGCGCGGAACGTATAAGTTTCCCAAACAACAGGCTTGTATTTAGCAATAGCTGTGTTGATAGTCACACGCATGAGCTCAGCAGCAATGCCCTTTCTCTGATATTCTGGTCTGACGAACAGCTCACCGTCAACGAGGTGATTGCCGTCCCACCAGGGCCGGATACCAACCATTATGGCGCCGGCGAGTTTGCCATCGACCTGGGCAACAAATGCCAGATCTGGCTGACGCTGAAGCCAATCAGTTAGTAAAGCACAAGCAGCCTCATCAGTCCAGGGTTCGTCAGCACGGTAAACAGCTTGCACATAGCCTGTAGCTAATTCGCCCAGGTCGGCACTGTTCATTTCCCTGATGATTGTCATCATTGCGAAAATCATAAGCTAGAGCAATACTGCAGTGCAACCTTAGTCCGCTTTGCTTCTCGCCAACCAACGGCACATGAGGCAGAACCACGCAAGTGATGAGGGGCGTTACAATAGACTAGCTTGTCAATTTGGAGCTCGGCAGGATATATGCCCACCTACTTGTTGGAGATTGGAACTGAAGAATTGCCGGCCAATCATTTGACCGAAGCTCAGGAGCGCTTGAAGATGCTTATGTCTCAGGCTCTTAGGCAAGCTAATTTGACCTTTAAGGATATCTGTTGCCTTGGCACCCCTCGACGTTTGGCTTGTCTTATTGAGGATTTGTCAATAGTTCAAGATACTGCTTACAAGAAGGTCAAGGGACCACCAGTTAAGTCTAGCTTTGACGTAAATGGCAAACCACTACCATCTGCTATTGGCTTTGCCCAAAAGCATGGCTTAAGTATTGAAGAACTGAACAAGGAAGAAGTTAATGGAGTGGAGTACTTAATGGCCAATTTAACCATTGCCGGCAAACCCACCCCCGAAGTTCTCCCAACAATTATTCCAGCAGTAATCGAACAAATTTCAGGAGAACGATTAATGCGCTGGGGCTCTTCAAGTTTAAGATTTTCCCGCCCAATCCGCTGGCTTGTTTCGGTCTTAGGTCAAGATGAAGTGCCCATAGTGCTTGATGGGCTTAAATCTAGCAGGCAGACATACGGGCACCGCATACTGTGTCCAGGTAGAATCAATGTCAACACTGCTGAGTCCTATATTGATGATCTTCGAGCTGCTTATGTTTTAGTGAATCCTCAAGAGCGTAAAGCTGTAATTGAGCAGCATGTACTTAAGGCCTCCAAAGAAGTTTCAGGGAGGCCGCGTCAACTAAAAGGTGCACTTCTTAGTGAGGTGGTAAATCTGACTGAGTGGCCTTGTGCAGTTTTAGGAGAGTTCTCACATGAATACTTGGAGCTACCTGATGTTCTCATTGAAACTGTCATGGTGCACCATCAGAGATACTTTCCAGTTGAACAAGAGCATGTCACCAACTCATCGTCAATCAAGCTTTTGCCTTACTTTGTCTCAGTCGCTAACAACGACCAAGCACAAGCACAGCCCATAATCAAGCTAGGCAATGAGCGTGTCCTGCGGGCACGTCTATCAGATGGACGATTTTTCTTCTTTGATGATCAAAAGATCAAGCTTTCCCAACGTAAGGCTGCTTTAGGC
>JACQVM010000138.1 GCA_016209785.1 Candidatus Melainabacteria bacterium
GCTTACAGACACGTACAGGCTGGAACTCCTTAACACCTGATTTATCCATCAATGTTGCCGCTGGTGGTTTGGCAGGCATGGTAAATGCTGAACTAAGTTCACTGTTAGCCGGTAAAGGTCATGCTAACTTTAAAGACATACAGCAATCAGCTTGGTCCTTTATGGTAGCTGGCGGTACCCTTGGACTACTGCACAGAACCACCAAACCTAATGAGTCCCCCTTGTTAGCCCAACGACTACAAGAGCTTAGCTCTCGTCCAGACTTACGTAAGGTTTACTGGCAAGAAGACGGTACCAGAGTCTTTCGGTATGCTGATGAATCAACCATATCTTTGTTAACAGACGGTACAACAGTCACTAGATTTGACGAGGGGGGCTTAGTACAGATTAGGACTGCTGAAGGTCTTGTAGTAGAGCACTATCCCAACGGTACATGTTATAAGAAATTTCCTGATGGCATGGAACTAACCTTTAAGGGCCAAGTAATGACTGCTGAGTTACCCAACGGTGGCAGACAAATCTTTGACCCTGCAGAAAATAACTTTGGACGAATCATCAGTGCAGACGGAAGTAAAAGAGAACTTCTTCTAAGCGGCCTCGATGTAACTATAGCTGCTGACGGAACCAGGAAGACTAAGTTTGCAGGCGGTGAAACATGGGTAGTTACTCCGGATGGCAATCGAACTCGTCATTTCCAAGATGGTAGTAGCGCAACACGATATTCTGATGGCACAGTTGTAGATCGAAAGTCATTTCCTGTAGATAAG
Organism: Candidatus Melainabacteria bacterium; assembly: GCA_016209785.1. Taxonomy (GTDB): domain Bacteria; phylum Cyanobacteriota; class Vampirovibrionia; order Obscuribacterales; family Obscuribacteraceae; genus JACQVM01. The sequence goes on from JACQVM010000138.1 coordinate 768, forward strand.
GACTGGTTTGGCAGGGAAAGCTTTGGTCTTGAGGCTACCGTTGAGCCTAATGGAGACAGAACCATTGCCTTTGCTGATGGTGTCACTTACACACGTTTATCTGATGGCCGAATAATCCGACGGGAGGCAATGCAAAAACCACAGGTTTGGTTTCCTGAGGCTGGCAGATTGCCCGACAGCGCAAACATTACATCTGTGTCCAGACCAGATGGAAGTAGCTTGACTAAAGCAGATCATTTTGTTGGAGAAGAGCTGCCGTCCGGATTGTCCGCCACTGAAGGCATTTACCCAAAATCACTGTGGAGTAAAACCGTAGCCTTTCCTGATGGTGAAGTTACACGCTTAAGTTTTGAGCGTGGAGAGAGACAAATTGAGCATCCAAACGGCACTACTGAGACAACATTCAATAATGGCACCAAAACAATCGATCATAAAAATGGCGACAGGGTTACCATCAGACCTAATGGTCTAGTCTATGAAAGCTTAGCTGATGGACTGTCCATGGTAAGAGATGGACAAGGACGATTGATTTCATGGTCCAATGGCATAGAACAACGAACCTGGGATGCCCAGGGCAATGAAACATACCGATCGCTTAGAGAACACTTGCCAGACTCTCAAACCACTCCGCTTAGATTTGCTGACCCTGAAGGCAAGGCCGGTTATGGTGTCTTGTACAGTGATGGAACTATGGTTGCTGTAAAGCCAGAGCATACGACTGTTTTTAAACCAGATGGAACAAGGGTCACTCAGTACTGGGACTGGACCTTACGGAAGCATACTCCCCTTGGCGAAAAGGACCCAACAGCAATCGAGCCGAGAGAAAATGAGTTGCAAATGCGCATTGGCCGAGCTGATGGCAGCGAAACTTTAGAATACAAGAATGGCTATAAGAAGACCAAATACCCTGACAACACGGGTCTTGTTGAGCACACAGATGGGTCTAAAGATATTTACTTCCCAGATGGACAAACCATTAGTCTCGGCAAGGGCGACAGCGTAAATGTCACGAGCTATCCATCTGGTGAAGTCTCTACTCGATTTGTGCTCGGTGACAGAACCATCTCCCAATATAGAAGCAGTGGCATTCGGCTCACTGAAATGAGGGACGGCACTGAAATTCGCCAATACCCTCACGGGGTCACAATAACATCAAAGCCAGATTCCACACAGGTTTATGAATACAAGCATGGTGAAGAAGCCCGAGTTACAGTTTTACCTGGTGGCTCAGAGATAATTGTTTGTCGGCAAGGAACTTATCCGGCAGGTACAATCATCACCCGTAAGCCCGATGGCCTGGAGAATATCCAACTTCCACAAGGATTTTACCGAGATAGTCTTCCGTAGGAGGTAGTACGACTTCCTACTCTGGCATGCTATCCTCTCTGGAATAGACGTTGGACTAACCATGAGTGCACACTGCCAATTGTTCTAAGTAGACAGAATTACAATGTCACAGGCTTCCCAGCTACTAGCTTTACTGCGAAACTATACTTTACAGACTGTCAAATCCTGGCCTCTTGCAGACGACCGGGATGAGTCACATGCTCTTTCTGTCTTTCTTATGCTGGTGGCACTAAAACTTTTGTCTCAGACAGCTAGTCCACTACCACCTTCCACACAAAGCACGAACATAAAAACATCCGGTGCTGCTGAACTGTGTTTCCTCATTGACCAGCTCTACCAGCAATTCCTTACCTTTTGCCCTCCTAATATCGCTTACCACCTTCCCAGACCAGAGCACATTCCTTCAGCCTGGTTAGGCACAGCTTGGAACAATCTTGAGCATCCACAGATGGCCCCGCTCTGGTCTGATGAGTGCACCCTAGGGTACGCATACCAGTTTTTTTCAATCCCCAGACGCAAGGCTGCACAATCTAGCATCCAAACTGCC
>JACQVM010000139.1 GCA_016209785.1 Candidatus Melainabacteria bacterium
CTTAAGTATTTAAGGCTTAGAGAATTGCCCAACGTTCCTTATGAAGCGGTGCGTCTTTTGTTCTTGGTTGGTGATAGACGTAGAAGCCTCAAGGCATTGGTTGATGCCACCATAACAAACTCTTTAGGGCTTAATGCTTGCTCAACTTGGCGTAACGCCAGTGACTGTTTAAACAGAGGATAGTCTGAACCAAAGAGCACCCTGTCTGCACCAATTGCATCCACTGCTCGTCTTATTATGCGCGCTGGCTGCCAGGATGTTTCAACCAAGACATTTTTATATTTGCTTGCTAGTTTAAGGACTTGGCGCCAGGACTCCCAGCCAATATGGGCAAGCACAAACTTAACCTCTGGAAATGCAGCGATGAGTGGTTCTATGGCACGGACTTCGTTGCAGCCAGCAAGGCCATTTAAGCCTTCCACAGGAATATGTCCTGTGTGGATAACTATAGGTAAACTAGCCTCGCGAGCTAATTGAGCGAGATCTTTTGTCTTGTGAAACAGCTCACCACAAGCATAACCACCTACAATGGGATGAATCTTAATACCGGCAATGAGTCCTGACTCTACCAGGTGGGTTAAGTACCCTACTGGATCTGGCTGCCTGCGATTGACCGAGGCAAAAATGGAAATTCGCTCCCGGTGCATGCTTGTTAACTCAAGCAGCTCTTGTGTAACAGTTAATGGCTCCAGTGAACAAATAACAGCATGATCAATATTTTGCCTATCCATGCTAGCCAAAAGGTGGTGAAGTCCATAAGTCTTAAACAGCCTAATTGTTTCCATTAAGGCTAACTTGCCAAAGCAGCTGTAAATAAAGCGGCTTAGGCTGTTTCGGTAGTTAAGGGCTAAATGACGGAGAAACTCGTCATGTACAGGCTCGCTTACATGAGCTACCTGTTCAATTAGTGGTACTGCATGGCGGAAAAAAGCTGACTTTTGCTCTTCTGGGCATAGATTAGCTAAGCCATTGGGACCTTGAAGGTGGGCATGAAAATCTATTACATACAGTCCATTTGGCATAAGCTGTTGCTTCTAAATCAAGACTATTCTAAGAACTAATATACCTAACCTTGTTTACGTTTGGTAATAAGGTTGTTGGTCCTAACTCATGGAGACCCCGGCATTAATGCCGGGGTTTGACAGTAAGGGTCTGGGCGCTATATGTAGAGGGCTGCATAAACTAATCCCCCACCGGTGGTACCATACAAAAGATGGTATACTTTAGCTAAAAGGCTGAACTAAGCAAACTATAGTAAGAGGGTCTGCCTATGCTATCGCCCAATGCTTGCAAGGTGCTGGAGAAGCGTTATTTATGGCGTGATGCTGAAGGGCATGTAGTGGAGACGCCAGATGAGTTATTCCATCGTGTTGCTAAGGCTATTGCTTCCGTGGAGGAGCATTGGGGCAAGAGTACCGAAGAAATTAAGGTCCTTGAAGATAGGTTTTACCGAGCTATGGTTGACGGGCTATTTATGCCTAATTCACCTACGCTCATGAATGCTGGTAAGCAAAGTGGGCAACTGTCTGCTTGCTTTGTTTTGCCTGTTCCGGACTCACTTGAGGGAATTTTTGAGACATGCAAGAATGCAGCACTCATTCACAAGACAGGTGGTGGCACAGGGTTTTCTTTTAGCCGGTTGCGTCCAACCAACGATCGTGTAGCTACAACAACAGGAGTAGCGTCAGGCCCTGTTAGTTTCATGACAGTTTACGATGCAGCAACTGAGGCAATCCGGCAAGGCGGTACACGGCGTGGTGCCAATATGGGTATTCTCAATATTGATCACCCAGACATAGAACAATTCATTGCCTGCAAAAATGATACTAATCGGCTCAATAATTTCAATATATCTGTAGCAGTAACAGATAAATTTATGCGTGCGGTGGTGGATGGTGACAAGTTTGAGCTTGTTCACCCTCGTACCAAGCAAATTGTAAAGACACTCCAGGCTTGTGAGCTTTTTGACAAGATAGTTGAAAATGCCCATGCCACCGGAGAGCCTGGCATTATCTTTTTGGACAGAATCAATGCCATCGACCCAATGATGGAAGCATTTGATGAGGCAGGACATCTTGTGCCTGGCACAGAAGAGATTGAAGCCACTAATCCTTGCGGGGAGCAGCCATTAGGTCCAGGAGATGCCTGCAATTTAGGCTCAATTAATTTGGCGAAGTTTGTTGCCGACAAAGGCAGTGACATGGATTGGGATAGGCTAGCAGATGTGATTCAGCTAAGTGTTCGTTTTCTTGATGACATAGTGGAGGCCAATCACTATCCGCTGGAGTTTATTGCCCGTGCAGCGCTCAATAACCGACGCATAGGTCTTGGTGTTATGGGGTGGGCAGAAGCATTGATTAAACTCAACATTGCCTATGACACACAGACAGCTCTCGATAAAGCTTGCGAGGTCATGCAGTTTATTCAGCAAAACTCTCATGCAGCCTCGGCAGAATTAGCAGCCGAGCGGGGGACTTTCCCAAATTGGCCTCATAGCACTTGGTGTCGACAAGGGCTTCCCATGAGAAATGCTACAGTCACCACCATAGCGCCTACCGGCACAATCTCCATCATTGCTGGTACAAGCTCTGGCATAGAACCAATTTTTGCAATTTCTTTTCTAAGGCGGGTGCTTGGTGGAATGGAGCTTGTGGAGACAAACCCACTCTTTGAAAAGGTAGCTCGTGAAAGAGACTTTTATAGCGAAAAACTAATGCATCAAATTGCCGAAGAAGGATCTATTGCTCACATAGGTAGTGTGCCGGACGACGTAAAACAGCTATGGAAATGTGCTTACGACATCTCGTATCTTTGGCATGTGCGCATGCAAGCAGCCTTTCAAAAGTATACTGATTGTGCTGTTTCCAAAACAATCAATCTTCCATTTGATGCCACCGTAGATGATGTGCGGAAGGCTTATATTGAGGCATATGAGCTAGGCTTGAAAGGCATTACTGTTTATCGCGATACTAGCCGTCGGAGCCAGGTTTTAATCATTGGCAAAACTGACCCACTAAAAAAAGAAGATTATGTAGACCTGGTGGGGACTGTGACTAGTCCCCTGACAATGGGCAGCTTACATAAGGACAAATTTAAGCAGACAACTGGCTCTTTGGGGGACAAGACACTGTCTCGCTCTTATAATCGTCATGGGGGTTTGTGTCCGGAGTGTGGCATGGGCATTGGCTCTCTGGTGCGTTTTGAGGCTTGTCGAATGTGTCGAGACTGCGGGTATACTAAGTGCTAGTTGCTGTTTGCAAGGAGCCGATATGTCTATTCAGGTAGATTTTGAGATTCGTGCTGAGGTAGAGGCAGGTAGACTGATTCTTGATCCATTTACAGATGAGCTTATTCAACCTAATTCGTACGATGTAAGGCTATCAAGTCGCTTTTCTTGGCATGAAAGGGGTGAAGATGTTATTGATCCCTACAATTCACAGACGGTGCTCAATGGGCTTGTACATGTTGTTGATGACAGCATTGTAGTAATGCCAGGACAGTTTATTTTAGGTGCTACTTTAGAGAAGGTTTGTCTTCCCCGGGATGTTGTTGGCCAGCTTACAGGAAAGTCAAGCTTGGCACGTTTGGGGGTAATGGTGCATGTTACTGCAGGCTTTATTGACGCAGGGTTTAGCCATCCACCAGCACAGATTACTCTTGAGATTGTTAATGTGGGCAATCGTCCAGTTAGGCTGCATGCAGGAATGGCTATTGCGCAAATGGTGTTTACCCGTACTGCGCCCTGTCATGTTTCCTACAATGAAAAGCCTGGAGCTAAATACAATGGCCAACCTGCTGCTGCCCACAGTCGCTATTACTTAAATTCTCAAGTTGTTTAATTGAGTGCCGGTTACTTGCTGGTTGTTGCAAATGGATTAAGTTTAGCAAGAAGCACTGTCCAGGTGGTTTGTGTCTTGCGTGACTCTATTTCCTTTTGTAATTTCTCGGCAAAAGTAGACTTTCTTATGTTGGTTTGTGTGATTGTTTTGCTGTTCATACACTGCTCTCCCGCTGCTGGTGTACCTGTATATATACGTGAGCGACAGGTCTTTGGCTATGTGATTTTTCCCATGACAACCTTAAATGTCTCGCGGGTTGCCAATTCTAGGGCAGGGGTGGGAATTATCCCATGGGCAGGTGGATTTCACGGATTTACCCGGGACTAAGTGCCATCTAATATAGCCAGACTAAGTCGGGACTCGGCCCAGAGCCCGGCTAAAAATCCATCAGAGTGCAGATATTGGAGGCAGTAGCATGGGTGAAGGGCGTGACAGTCAGCGCTATAAGTTAGATTCCAATGGGCTGGGCTATGGAGATGTTGCTCCTAAATTAAACCAGGAAGTTTATCAAAGGGCACAAAGCCAAGGTGATTGGCCTTCTGGTTATTCTGAGGTAGCCCCTGAGGTAATCCCTCCTGGCAATGTACCTGCTGATGGTACACCTGGACAAAATACAGATGCCAATAATGATGACAAACCAGTACGTTCTGGCTTGCCTGTCGTTGCACCAGGATTTCCTGGCGGCAAGGGTGGTGGTACCGGAGGCGGTGGTACTGGGCCTTCTGGTAGTGAAACTAAACCAGAATGGGATCCGAGAATCCCTGCTGGGATAGATCCAAAAAGGCCTTGGGAAAGAGATAAGCAGCCAGGCTCTGGTGGTGGACGGGGTGATGCTGCAGCCGAGCGAGAAAGGCAAAGGTGGCGTGAAGAAAACAATTTTGGGCACTTTGCAAAGCTAGAGCTCATTGGTGGCACAAGTGGTGCTTTATGGGGAGGTCCTTTTGCACATTGGGCAAGCAATGGTGCTAAATGGTATTTGGCAAGATCTGACGATATGCTTGGCTGGGCTAAGACCACCAAGGAAGCTGGGGCACCAGCCGAAGGTGCTTGGGCAAAGAGTCAATATGCTGTTGCTCGCGTTGCTGAAAAGCCACTTACAGCAGGGCAATTAGCTGCAAAGTGGTGGGAAGAAAATCACGGGATTCGCACAGGTTATCGTCCAGAGGCATCACTGCAGAGGAAAGAGTCTGAGGTAGCTGGAAAGCTGCATGATATGGCGAAGAAGCTTGAGCCAAGAATAGCCGAGATCAACAAGGCAGTTGAAAGCAGGGGGCTTGCTAGTCTGACTGTTGAAGAACGAGCAATGCTTAGCGTAAATGAGTTTCTCCACAATCCATGGCAGGATAATGGAATGCTGAGGAATCTGCCTCAAGGTGCTGATAAGGTTTTGAATGCAGAAGAGCTAGCTGTTGTTCAACGGTTTCAGACTGCGGCCCATGGAATGCGACCACTGGGAGAGCATATCCAAAATGGAAATCTACAACGTCTTGTGGGAGCCTTGGAAGCAGAGGCTGCCACAGGCTCTGCAGTAGAAGCTATACTCCAAAGACTAGAACCTCGGGTACAGCAGCTAACCGCCAGAATATCAGCTCCCGGAGCAATGGCTTTAACGGCTGATGAGCAGGCTATTGTGGATGCGCACAAGTACTTCAAGGACGGGCTTAAGGGCACCCAGCCAGCAAACTTAGCGCAAGCATTGACCGGCCCGGAAATGGCGGCTGTGGGGAATCACAGGGTTAATGTTATGAACCTGGAAGCATTACAACCTGACAGGCTGTTAAATGGCATGTCGGTTGATCAATTCAAGAAGCTCTTTCTTGAGTATGGCGAAGCTGCAACTAAAGTTGAACAAATGGTGGACAGATTGGCACCTGAAGTACAACGTATTGTCAGCAAGGCACGTGATGTGTTAACTGCAGAAGAGAAAAATATTCTAGCTAGATATGAATGCTTAACTGGCAAGAGCGGAAGGCCTCTTGCAGGCGTCCTTACAGCCGAAGAAGAGGCACTTTTAGCTCAACGTGCTAGCCTTAAAGGCCGTATTGAATCTCTACAAACAAGTGGTCCCGCCCCTTCAATGACAGCATTAAGGGCAGCCGAATCTAATGTGGCTACACAAGTAGATGCTATTGTCAAAGGACTCCAGCCAGACGTAGATCGTATAACTCAGAAATTGGCCAGTGGGGGTACAGTTGGGCTAACAGCAGAAGAGCAAGCTATTGTAGCTAAGTACAACTACCTAAAGGGGACTGGTGAAAGGCCACCCGTTGGAGTTTTAACAGCCGAAGAAGAGGCACTTCTAGCACGGCGAGCTATGGTTAAGGGTCGTGTAGCAGAGCTGGAAAGTGAGTTGGCAGCAACACCACGTGGTTGGGGTGCATTTGTCAAAAACTTTGCTAAAGGCATGATGGTTATAGCTGGTGTCCAGTTTGTTGAAGACAAGGCAGATAGACTTATCTTTGGTAAAGATCATGCCATCAAGCCAAGCTGGTATACAGATTCTCTTTTAATGCCTGCTTCTTTGCTCATGCCAGGTGGCTGGCTAAAAAAAGGTGGAGCTATGCTGGTTACTCACTTGTTTGGCAAGTGGCTGGATCATGAGCTTCCTGCAGGAAAATATCCTCAATACACTAAGATTTTACGTCCCAATGGGGTGGAGGCGGCTGCTGTAGCAGGTGCTTTCTTGTTACCCATGCGTGCTGAGACCTTTAAAAAGCGTGCTGCTTACTTAGGAATTGCCTGGGCAGGCAGCAAGTTAACTAATCTAGTTATAGAAAATGCTACTCCCCAAGAAATTGCTGATGGTGCAATAGATCTGTGGAAGCAAGATAAGACCGAGCGCTCTGCTAGCTCAATGATAAAGGCAATTGATGAGTTTAAGAAATTGGCAAAGGCTGAAGCAGGTTCAGTGGAAAGATATAGAGACGATTGGATTAAGAGAGCTCGAGCAGGAGAAGTACAGGACAAAATAATTGGTCATCGTGGTGCAGCTATTTTGCTTGCGGCCGTTGGCGAAACTCAGTTGGAAATGGGAACCCAAATGAGTAGTTTAAATGGTCAGCCTACGTCATCTTGGTTGGAAAGACTTTCACCATTTTCAAATAAGGGCCGAGAATATGACTATATCTTGGCTGGTAAAGACATTGATTTAGGTGGACATGCAATGGCAAACTTAGCCATGGCTAGGAAGGTAATTGATGAAACTAAGAAGTACGAAGAAACACTGCTTCAGTCAGATCCTAATGCTACCTGTCGTGGTACCCAAGTACGACGTTCGGAAATAGATGATCTTGAAGTAGTTGGTAAGCGCGTAGATAAGGACTTGGAGAGGATTTATGGCAGGCATGATATTGCCGGGATATATCAGCTACTTAAAGAGACGGTACGCCCAGCAGATACCAAAGATGTAGACACCTATATTAAGGAGCCTCTCCGTAAGAAAATAGGAGATGGTGGTACTTCTGATCCACGTTATTTAGCTAAGCTCCATCGTGATCTTGCTTTGGTGACTCTTGCTCAAGCAGGTACCAAAGTAGGACAAGAAAATGATTACTCAATGGGGCTACCGGCAGACAATCCAGCATACATGTATTA
>JACQVM010000132.1 GCA_016209785.1 Candidatus Melainabacteria bacterium
ATCTCTGGCTGATCTTAGAAGAAACATTGGCGTTGTCTCACAGCATGAATACTTATTTAGAGGAACAGTACGTGAAAACCTGTCCCTTTATAAGCCAGAGGCAACTCTAGATGAAATTATTGAAGCAGCAACAATAGCTGGTATCCATGATTTTGTTTTGTCACTGCCTATGGGATATGAAACACCCCTGAGCGAGGGCGGCTTTAATGTCTCTGGTGGACAACGTCAACGTCTGGCTATTGCCCGGGCAATATTACATAAACCAAGAATTCTTATCTTTGATGAAGCTACCAGTGCACTAGATAGTGAGTCAGAACGTAGAATCCAGTCCAGCATGGAGACAATTAGACGGGGGCGGACAATGTTTGTGGTGGCACATAGGCTCTCAACTGTAAGAGATGCTGACATGATTTTTGTAATTGACCGCGGGCAAATAGTAGAAAAAGGCAACCACGAAAGCTTAGTCACCGAGAAAGGCCTTTACTATTATTTGTGCAGCCAGCAGCTTGCTCTTTGATGACTGTCCAAATTTTCTCAATCGACCTGTCCCAAACACTTAGGAATAGCCACTTTCAAGACCTGCAAGAACTCGGCCGGCGCAATAATCCTGGTTCTCCCGTGATTCTGCAAGATCAAGAGATCCTTATCGCCGCTAACGAGATAATCACAGTCTGCCAGCCGCGCACATTCAAGGAACGCATCGTCCGTGGAATCTCGGCAGATTGCCGGAGTTGTTTCGAGCATAACTTGAATTGCGTTGCGCTGGATTACAGCCAGGAGCTGAGCCAAGCGCTCCGATGAAATCCGAGCTGCAATCTTTGGACGGGCAGCTACGTCCTGCAACTGCTCCAAAAGCAGGGCCGGATAAAAGGCTTGAAAGGTATCAGTCGTGAGCAAATCCACAATTCGTTGTGGATTGCCAGGATTCAGAAGAGCGCTTATGCAAAGGTTAGTATCAATTACTATCTTGAGCACGTTGCGCCTTTCTGTCTTGCTTCACAGCACGAACCTCTTCGGCGATTTCCTCATCGGATAGTGGCGAAAGTCCTTTGTTGTCTTCGGAGACAGCTGCTACAAGGTTTCGCCATTCCTGATGACGGGTCTTGCAATCCAACTTCAGGCGCAGTTGCTCTTGCTCGTCAGGCGAAAGCCTGTCGACAAGCTTTAGCACTTGGTCAAGCGTTACTTGTTGTTCTGGTTTTCGCTGAGCCATGAGCCGACACCTTCCTAATTTCTTCAGTATATGTCTTTTGGATTTGCAAAAACAATTGGCTTGCCTCGTTCAGTGAATTTCAAACAACTGCTTGACATTATTGCTCGCAATATTGTATACATAATTGCATGCAGTTATGTGGCAAAGTCATGGGGTGTTTGTTATGTCTAGATCACTGAAAGAGCGCAAGAACGCCCAAGCCAACGTCAGAATTGACATGGCTGATAAGCAAGTTTTGGATAGGCTTGCAGCCGAGACAGGAGAAAGCCACCCCAAACTCCTGCATAAAGCTGTAGAACAACTAAAGAGAAAGATTTTCTTTGAGAAGATGAACCGTGCTTATAGGGAAATGCAGACCAATCCTGAGCTGTGGGCAACGGAGCAGGCTGAGCGCAACTTGTTTGACAATGCAGTCAGTGATGGGTTGCAATCGTAATGGCAGTCCACAGAAGCATTTCCCGAGGCGATATCTGGATAGTTGACTTCGAGCCTGGCGTGACAGGACACGAGCAGGGAGGACAGCCACGTCCGTCTGTGATCCTGTCTTCCAGTGCAATGGACCCAGATGATACAGGATTGGTTATCGTTGTACCATCGACAACAACAAGACGCCCAAAAACAGGCGAGCTAGTGCCAAATCACCATCAAGTAGAACCAACAAAACAAAACGGGCTGACCAGCACAAGTTATTTTATGTGTGAGCAGGTGCGGTGTGTCTCTGTCGGCAGACTAGGTGAGCACAAGATTGGCAGATTGTCGCCTAAGGATATGTATGAAATTGAAGAGCGCCTCATTATTCTTATGGACCTTGGCGCTTGAGGAAGCCCTAGCAGGAAGATGTGTTTCACTCCCTTCTTAGCCTAGTTGTGGAACATGCCCGGCACACCAAACTGGGTTGCAAGCCTCACGGCTTGCAACCCTTAATTTATCTAGCCCACGTCCTCCTTGTACCGGTTGTTAAAGCCTGATAGTCGTCCACGTTTAACACCACCAGAGGTTGAAGGTTTAGATGCTGCCGTAGTAGACTGTTGAGCACCACTACTACCACCACCCCTACGGCGCCCAAGTTGATATTGATTCGGATTCGTAAGTCTCCCAACACCACCAACTACTGCCTTTTGCTCCTTAGTATCTAAATGTTTGTTGGAACTTAATTCCTGGTACTGCGGATTTTTCTTTCCTTTCTGTCTTGACGTTGTTTCAATGCTATCTTCCATGGCCCATCCTCCATTTAGTACTCCAAACTTTTTACACAATCGATTACTTTGATCTAAATATTGCTTATCCACGTGCACCATGCCCGTTGATTTGAGCATGCTCGTTACTTAATCCACTACATCCTTATTAACTCCTAGACTCTGGCTATTGCGCTCATCAACTGCATTTGAAATCGAGCCCGTATAGTCCACCGCGGCCCCTCCACGTCCAGCTCCACCAATAACCATCTGGTGCTCTTTGGTGTCTAGACGCTTGTTCATAGCAAGGTCATCATACTTAGACTTTTCATTAGTTTTTGGGATTGGAATATTTTGTGTAACTTTTCTCTTAGCCACCACCTACCCTCCAGTTTTCTCTGTGAAACACAACAACAGACTCACACCAAACTAGTTCAACCTCGGGAGATTCTGTTCCTATATCTACCATCGCCTCTTATCGCTCTAGCTCTAGAAACAAATGGATTCGATGGTAACGTTACAGTACAAGAGTTAACTGGAGTCGATGGTCGCGTGATGGCACCAGAGTCAACTGGTATGTTTGCACCGCCACCAACAACCGCTTTAAGTTCTTTGGTATCGAGATGCTTACTGGACTTTAGCTCCTGGTAACGAGGTTTTTTCTTCTCCTCTGGTTTTGGTTCCATTTCTGGTTTCTTCTTGTCCTCCATCATTCTGCCTCCATGAAATATGCAACGCTCACTACACTATTAACTGGCTTGAGCTAGATATTGTTTATGCGCGGCTCTGGATCCCGGTATAACGTCCAGCACCACCAACAACCGCTTTAAGTTCTTTGGTATCGAGATGCTTACTGGACTTTA
>JACQVM010000007.1 GCA_016209785.1 Candidatus Melainabacteria bacterium
CATCATAGCTTATAGGCAATACTCCAAATTTCTCCTGGTACTCCTTGCCGGTCAAAACTGCTTTTACGCCTGGAAGTGCTTGCGCACGTGAGGTATCAATTGACACTATGCGAGCATGAGCATGGCTGCTGCGTAAAATTGCTGCATACAGGAGATCAGCAAATTGGAGATCATCTGTATAAAGCGCCGACCCAGTTACCTTTTCAATGCTGCCCAGTTGCGGAATACTTTTCCCGACAACAGAAAAGGAAGTAATAGGCTTTCCAGCATTACTCATGGGTTCTCCGAACAGAAGATGCTTGCTTAATAGCCTTGATAATTTTCGTGTAGCCGGTACAGCGGCAAATATTGCCAGAGATAGCCTCCCTAATCTCAGCGTCCGTTGGAGTGCTATTTTGTTTTAAAAGAGCAATAGATGCCATCACCATCCCAGGTGTACAGAAGCCACACTGAATTGCCCCATTGTCCACAAACGACTGCTGCACACCATGCAACTCATCCCCATCTGATAGTCCTTCAATGGTTGTCACTTCTGCCCCATCAAGCAGTGCTGCCAGGGTGATGCAGGCATTGCGCAACTGTCCATTGACAAGCACCGTACAAGAACCACACGTTCCAGCATCGCAACCAATTTTTGTACCAGTAAGGTGAAGTCGCTCCCGGAGTAAATGGGCAAGTGTTTCTGAGGACTCTACCTTACAGGTGTGAGCTATTCCATTAACCTTAAGGGCAATTTGATGGGCCCCTTCCACGTCTACTTTCCTTTATATACTGGCCGACGCTTGCCCAGTGAGGAGAGTCCTTCATAGGCATCCTCTGTGCTAAAAATCTCCTTCAGGCAAGCAAGCTCAAGAGCTAGTCCTTCATCTAAAGACATGCTTGCTCCGTCATTTATCAGTCTGGCAGCAATACGCAACGCCACCGGTGCCTTATAAGAAAGAGTTTTGAGGATTTTCTCAGCAGTTGCATGAAGTTCTGGATTAAGGGAGACAGGCATCTTTCCTGCTAATGTTTCAGCGACATTTTGATCGGAGAAAAGAATTATTGCAACCTCTGCCCAACCAGGAAGATGAGTCGTGTGTGGCTGAGAATCGCGTGCTCTGGTCACAGCAAGGTGAGCACGCTCAAGATCATCCAGCATGGTACACTCGCTGTCACTCACAACCGCATCAGCTAACCCTACTGCCAGTGCATCTGAAGCTCCAAGTGATTGCCCCGTAAAAACTAAATGACGGGCCAGTTCGCGCCCAATTTTTCGTGGCACGCGCTGAGTACCTCCCAAACCTGGATAAATTCCTATGCCAGTCTCTGGAAAAGCAAACTGTGCCATAGGCCCAACTACAATCTTCTGGCAAGCTAGCGCTAGCTCGGCACCACCACCATAAGCTATTCCGTTTACCAGTGCCACAGTTGGCTTGCCAGATTGAGCTATGCGCTTAAAAAGGTCTTGTCCTTCAGCGGTGAACTCATAAATCTGAGAGAAGTCATTCCGCTCCAGAGCCTCCACAAAAAAGCGGATATCTGCACCAGCAACAAAAGCTTTTCCTATGCCATCAAAAACTATTGCTTCAACCTTAGGGTTTGCCTCAGCTTCTTCGAACCGCCATCTTAGTTCACCAGCCACTCGTGGATTTAAGGCATTCATAGCCTCGGGTCGATTAAAAGCAATACGGGCCACCCCATCTTGAATGGTCATATCCAAATATGAAAGTGCCCATGCTGTATTTTTAGAAGCCACCTGCTTGAGAGAGTGTGGGAAAGAAAGGTACGGATATCTAGCAATAAACTTCTCCACAAGTTCACAAGCTTTACTGGTGCCCAAACGATTCATCATTTGAAACGGCCCCTCGGCCCAGCGCAGACCAACGGTAGCACCACGATCGGTGTCTTCGCGACTAGCAACCCCTTCGTCAACAAGTGTTGTAGCAATAAGAAATACACACCCCAGCAGCCGCTCTTGGACTTCATCACGTTTGGCAGCCTCAATAGAACCGTCCAGTAACCATAGCTTCCCACTGTCTACCTGCTCGGCTAAAAGTGGCGCGGCTTCATAGAACTGACCAAATGTTCTGCCAAGCGAAGTGGCAGCATGCAACGCGATTGGAATACCTGTGACATTCATGAGCTCAAACGGGCCCATAGCTATCTTAAACGTGTCCTTGGCAGTATCTTCAATGGTGGCAATGTTAGCTATCCCTTCGGCGTATAGACGAACGGCCTCGTTAAGCCACGGTACAAAGAAACGATTGACCGCAAAGCCCGCTGAATCAGCAGTTTTAATAGCAATTTTTTTTATCGCACGGGCAAAATCCCAGAGCGCCCGCTCAGTCTGCCGTGAAGTACCTGGGGCAGCTATTACTTCAAGAAGCTTGTTTTTGGCAGGATGATAAAAGAAGTGTATCCCCGCAAACTCCTGGGGGCGACCAGACACTCTGCCGAGCTGCTCCACTGACAATGATGATGTATTTGTTGTAAAGATTGTATGAGGCACACAAATTTGATGCAGTTCCGAAAATAGCTTTTCCTTAACTGCCATATCCTCAAACACAGCCTCAATAACCAGTGCCACCTCTTTGACCACTTGAAGCTCATCTGTTGGGGTAATGCGTGCTAAAATCCGCTCCATCTCGGCTGTATCAAAGAGCCTTTTGTCTACTCCTTCAGCCAAAAGTAAGGCAATCTTATCCTTTCCTTTGTTGGCAAGCTCATAAGTACAGTCACACAGGAAAACAGGGATCCCCTCTTGGGCAATTTTTTGTGCAATACCGGCACCCATGTTACCAGCTCCCAGTACTGCTACTCCATGAGCTAGACAAGATGCGACAAAATTCTGCGTCATACTACCTCCAATACCATAGCAATTCCCTGTCCGCCACCAATGCAAGCCGAAGCCACGCCATAACGCTCGCCGGCACGAGCAAGCTCATACAAAAGCGTGAGAACGAGCCGCACGCCGGTAGCTGCCAACGGATGTCCAAAGGCAATTGCACCCCCGTTTACATTTAGCTTGTCACGCTCAATTCCCAATGCCTTTTGACAAGCAAGCACCTGCGCACCAAATGCCTCGTTAATCTCCCAGCGCCCAATATCAGGCACCTTGAGACCTGCCATCTCAAGGGCTATCTTAGATGCTGGTACAGGTCCAATCCCCATCACGTTTGGGTCTACCCCGCACACGCCAACTGAGACAACTCGCCCTAATGCTGTTAGCTTCTGATGTGACACCTCCTCGCAACTCGCAACTACAAGGCAAGCAGCACCGTCAGCTAGCGCACAAGAATTGCCTGCAGTTTGAACACCATCTTCCTTAAATGATGGGCGCAGCTTCGCCAAAGCCTCTAGTGAAGTATCAGGGCGAGGAGTTTCGTCTTTGCAAAATTCCTTTTCGCGAGTATTCAACCGTACCTGCTTGTCAGCGCGCACACTGACAATTTCTTGAGCAAATACACCTGACTCAACAGCACGATAGGCACGTGTGTGACTCTCATATGCAAATTGATCAACTTCATGTCGTGAAAGCTGGTACTGGTGAGCTAGATTTTCACCAGTAATACCCAGCGGTTGCCCAATGTAAGAATCTGTAAGTGCCTCGAAGAACAAATCCTTAAACCCTGGCGACTGCCCAAAGTCATAACCCATCCGTCCACCGAAAGCCACAGTAGGGGTGCGCGTTGTACTGTCAGCTCCGCCTATGAGTAATGCACGAGCACGTCCTGCAACTATTTCATCAGCAGCAGTTGATGTCACCTGAATTCCTGATCCACAAATACGCTGCACCAAAAGTGCGGGAGTCTCTTGGCGAAGTCCTAAGCCAAGAGCAACATGACGCGGGAGAAAAAGTGCATCCACGCTCGATGGGTGAGCATTGGCAAAAACTACCTGGTCAATGGTCTGCCGATCAATGCCTGCACGCTCAAGTGCAGCAAGTCCTGCAATACGCATCATCTGTGTACAATTCAGTCTTGCCAGTGCCCCATTGACACGTCCTAATGGAGTACGCGCCCCTGCCACCACCACAATTCCATTATATGCTGTGCCATATCCATTGTAAAAGCGTTGCGATCTTGCCGATACTTTTTCTCCCTCGGTCATTACATAGACCTCCTCTAACTTTCAAAAATCCACCGTTGTTAAGGAATAACAATTGAGCGCAGCCCGTCACCAGCATGCTTTACATCAAAGGCCTGAGCAATGTCCTTTAACGCAAATCGGTGAGTAACAAGCGGCTTGAGCTTGAGCTTTCCTTCAGCACACATTCTGATGATGCCCGGATAATCAACTAAGCGACAACCAAGTGAGCCTACAATCTCGGTCTCTCTAAACATTATCTTGGCTCCCGAGAGGCTTACAAGCTGATCGGTATAACCAATCACCACAAGTCGTCCGCCGGCACGAACACAATCAAATGCAGTTGCAATAGTTTCCGGACGACCAATAGCCTCAAAAACCACGTCAGCACCACCTCCCCCGGCAAGCTTCCTTATGGCTTTTGGAACATTTGTTTCAGCAAGAGCGTTTACACACTCGCTAGCACCAAATTCCTTGGCCCAGGCAAGCTTTTTCTCAGATACATCAACAGCAATGACATGCGCGCCACAGGAAGCTGCAACCTGCACTGCGTTAATGCCGACACCTCCACAACCAAAGATTACCACAACATCACCGGGCCGTACATTTCCTCGGTTACGGACAGCATGAAAAGGAGTCGAGATTGCATCAGCAATTACCGCACCTTCTTCCAATGGGATGCTATCTGGAAGGATGAACACATCCTTAGCTGGTGCCACCATGTACTCAGCATAGGCGCCATGTACATGATTTCCAAACATAATCATCTGTTCACAGATATTTTCTTTGCCTATCCGGCAAAGGCGGCACTTGCCGCACGTCACTACCGCTGGTACTAGTACCCTGTCACCAACTGATAGTCCTGTCACACCCTCACCAAGCTCAGCAACCGTTCCAGATGTCTCATGCCCTAGAATAAGGGGCGGTTGCTTAAAAGTTGGAACTCCATGCTCGATATAATGAAGATCAGTATGGCACACACCACATGCTGCAACTTTCACAAGGATCTCACCCGGCATTGGTGTAGGATTGGGCATATCCTTGAACTCGAGCATTTTTCCTGATTCAATGAGAACTGTTGCCTTCATTGTTTCCCCCTTAACTAAAGCCTTTTTCCGCACTTGCCACAAAAGTCAAACTCTTCAGGAATGCCACTGGCACCACATTCCTTACAGCTTGCTCGATATGGACCCCACATAAATTCTGATGAGCGTCCTTGGGCAGCACGCTCTCTTAGTCCCATATAATCAGGCTTACGCTTCTCAACAAAAGCACGCATTCCTTCAATTGGCTCAAGACAAGTGTAGTGAGTGCTAAGCCAATCACGTGCATGTCCGACTGTCTGATACCAGATAAAATCCTTAAGATAATTTACTTGCTGCTTGGTATATCGTGAACACTCAGCGAACTTATTGAGCAGCTCCTGACACATTGAAGCTACTGCCTCATCAAGCCGAGACAGATTGATAGCATAACCGTCAGTTTTGCCAAAGGCCTTTTCAATTTGCTCAGCACTAGCACCTTCAATGAACTTGCCATCTTTAGTTACGGACGGAACTAACTGATTCACGAGGCCCCATTCAAGCGCCTTTTGAGCAGGAATACGCTTGTTAAGCAAGAGCATCTCTCGAGCCCGCCGGTCGCCAACAGTAATAGGAAGCCATTGTGTCGCCCCCCCGCAAGCAACAGAGCCAACGCTCGTTCCGACCTGCCCAAGATAAGCATGCTCAGCCATAATAGCTAAATCACAGGCAAGTTGTGATTCATTGCCACCACCGACTGCCATACCATTTATACGTGCAATGACAGGCTTTCCTGTGTTCATGATGCTTTGAATATAACTACTGAAGAGCCCCATGTACTTCCAGTAATCACGTGGACGCGAAGTGTACTCGCGCTCATACTCCTTCACATCACCACCAGTGCAAAAGGCACGCTCACCAGCACCAGTGTAAACAATCACCCCTATCTTGTCATCAAAAGCTGCATCTTGGAAGGCATCGCTCAATTCAACAAGGGCATTTGTGCTGTAGGCATTGTATGCATGTGGCCGGTTAAGCGTGATTGTTGCTACAAAATTTTGCTTTTCATACCCAACCTCTTTAAAGTTAAAGTCAGTTGCCGGCTTTGACTCAAAATACCCCACTTGCCCATCTCCTTGCTCTGAGGTCGCTACC
>JACQVM010000145.1 GCA_016209785.1 Candidatus Melainabacteria bacterium
ATTGGTGGTCTGCTACATGCACAATCACATATACATCGCCAGGAGGACCACCACGTCTGCCCTGATCGCCTGCACCTGGGACACGCAGACGCGTTCCACTATCAATGCCAGAGGGAACCTTCAATTCAATTTCCTTGCCCTTGCGGACTTGCCCACGCCCTTTGCACTTTGCACATGGCTTATCAATCCTGGTACCTTCACCTTCACAGTTAGGGCAAGTTAGAACTTGCGTGAAGTGCCCCAAGAACGTCTGACTCACTTGCTTTATTTGTCCTGTACCCTGGCAGGTACCGCAACGGACTGGTCCTGAGCCCTTCTCTGCCCCACTGCCATCGCAGACGGTGCATCCTTCAAGATGCTGGATGGAGATTTTCCTTTCCGCACCAAACACAGCTTCAAGAAAGTCAATTCTAAGATCATACTTCAGATCAGCGCCGCGCTCTACCGTTGAGCGTCTAAACCCACTGCGAGGCCCGCCACCAAAAAACTGTGCAAATATCTCACTGAGGTCTGCAAATGCACCCAGATCTACGCCCTCGAAGCCACCAACACCACCGGATAGCCCATCATGCCCATAACGGTCATAAAGAGAACGTTTTTGCTCATCAGACAGCACTTCATAAGCCGCTGCCAGCTCCTTAAAGGCAGCCTCATCACCAGACTCCTTGTTGTCTGGGTGCAGATGACGCGCTCGGCTACGAAAAGCCTTTTTGATTTGATCTAAGCTAGCTTGGCGATCGACACCCAATATTTCATAATAGTCACGCTTTGTCATAGTCTCCAACAAGCTACCTGCCAAACTACCTTTGGATTTTTATTCCTCACTAACTACAGAGAGCCTAATCTTGATTGGTGTCTCCAGATTGACCGCGCAGAGTCGATTGACTGAGCTCAATGGGTTCAGTTTGGGATTGACTCTTCTGTTCCTGCGCTGAGTCTTGGGTTGGGCGTCCTCCCAAGTGAATAGCCTTTCCTAGATCTAGCAAGGAGACATCTAGTTTAGCAACAACTGAGGTTAAGTCCTGGGTGTCTGCATCCTTAAGCAACATCTTTACCTCTTCTAAAGCACGGTTTACTTTATCAACACAAGATGCTTCCACTCGAGACCCGTATCTTTCAATGGTTCTCTCTGCCTCAGCGACCAGCGTTTCAGCATGGATCTTGGCTGCAACTCTTTCTTTCTGTTCCCTGTCAGATTCGGCAAATTCCTGTGCCTCACGCTCAAGCTGTTCAACTTCTTCGGGGGTTAGTCCTGCACTACGTTGAATTGTTATAGACTGTTTGACACCAGACTGGGCATCACGTGCACTACAGTGCACAATACCATCCGCATCAATGTCAAAAGTTACCTCAATTTTAGGCACTCCACGTGGAGCCGGAGCAATGCCAGTCAACTGGAACTTAGCTAACGATTTGTTATAGCGGGCAAGTTCACGCTCTCCTTGCAGCACATGAACCTCTACAGAGGATTGTCCATCTTGAGCTGTAGTGAAAATCATTGTCCGACTTGTAGGCACTGTGGTATTACGCTCAATAATCCTAGTGAACAATTCGCCTGCAGTCTCGATTCCCAGTGACAACGGCGTCACATCTAGTAGTAAAACATCGTGAACCTCACCGGCCAGAATAGACGCTTGTATAGCTGCCCCTAAAGCAACAGCTTCGTCGGGATTCACTGACTTAACAGGTTCCCTACCAAAAAAGTGCCTAATAGCATCCTGTACTGCTGGGATGCGAGTGCAACCACCAACTAAAATAATATGATCAATCTTCTGAGGACTAAGGCGAGCATCTTCTAAGGCAGCTTGCAAGGGTCCCATGGTTGCCTCCACTAGATGCGCCGTCAGGTCATTAAACTTAGCCCTAGTAAGTGTTGCTTCCAAATGCTTTGGCCCAGTTGCATCAGCTGTAAGGAAGGGCAGATGAATCTCGCTTGCCATGGCAGAGGAAAGTTCAATCTTAGCTCTTTCTGCAGTCTCCTTAAGGCGCTGAATTGCCATAAGATCATTGGAAAGGTCAATGGCATGCATTTCACTAAACTCTAACTGTAACCAATCAATAATGCACTGATCAAAATCATCTCCACCTAAACGATTGTTGCCAGCAGTAGCCTTAACTTCAAAAACCCCGTCAGTAATTTCTAAAATGCTGACATCAAAAGTGCCACCACCCAAATCAAAAACAAGAATGACTGCATTTTCAGAAAGCTTATTCAGCCCATAGGCCAGTGCACTGGCAGTTGGCTCATTGATAATTCTTAAGACATCCAGACCAGCAATCTGTCCAGCATCACGGGTAGCTTGACGCTGGGCATCATTAAAATAAGCTGGCGTTGTAATGACAGCCCTAGTCATTTTTTCACCCAAGTATGACTCGGCATCAGCTTTTAGTTTCTGCAGTATCATTGCTGAAATTTGTTCTGGACTGTATGAAATCCCGTCAATGACAACTCGGTAATTTGTACCCATCTCGCGTTTAATGGACTGCACCGTACGGGTAGGGTTGGTCACAGCCTGACGCTTTGCCAGTTGCCCCACCAGGCGATCGCCACTACGAGTAAAAGCAACAACTGAAGGTGTCGTTCTAGCCCCCTCAGCATTATCAATGATGACTGGCTTGCCACCCTCCATGACAGCAACACAAGAATAGGTAGTTCCTAGATCAATGCCAATTATCCTGCCGCTACTCATCTAATGCTGCTCGACTTCCACCCGCTGGGGTCTCCAAACACTCATTGCTGTTGATCTCTGAGCGCTCATCATCAAGATTGACATCTTCAAACTCACTTAAATCATAAACCTTAGGTTCTTGACTAGACTCACACCTAGGCTCTCCAGTGTCAGACGACAAAGAACCACTAGAGTCAGCCTCATCAACGCTAGCATTAGAGGCCACATTAACCAGCGCAGGCCGAATAACCTTGTCATTAAGAGTATAGCCCCGCCTCAGCTCATGCACTACAGAACCATCCGGGAATTCTGTTGTAGCAACTTCTTGCACTGGCTCATGAAACTTCGGATCAAAGTGTTGACCAAGCACAGACAGCGGTTGAACACCCAATTGTTCTAGGCAGCGACTTACCCGAGTGAAAACCAGTCTTAAGCTTTCAAGTAGCTTCTCGGCAGACATCTCAGAAGTTAAGCTTGCCTGAGCTCTGTCCATATCATCAAGAGCGGGAAGAAGGGACTCAACAGCTTTCTGGATGCCAACATTTAAGAACTCCTCCCTCTCCCTATCGATCCTGCGCCGGAAATTGTCAAAGTCAGCCAGCACACGCTTGTAAAGATTTTCAGATTCATGTAAGCGTTGCTGAGTCTGGGCTAGTTGGGACTCCAAGTGCTGACAGTTCGCACACACCTGGACACTAGAGGAAGCCTTCTCACGCTCAGGCACGCCCGTAAGTTCAAGATCAGGTGCAACCTCCTCAGTGCCCGCATGTAAAGCACGGAAAAACGCTTTTGCCGCATCCATTCGGGTACCCTTATCATCCTCATTACCGGATACAGTTTGAGGAGCCTGTCCTTGTTCGTTGTTTAACTCGCCTCTATCTTCCGTCATACAAAGCCCCCTAGCTTGGATGCAGATTAGCTAACCGAAGGAGCAACTACTAAGCCTTCTCCTTTTATAATTTTAGGTTACTTTATAGA
>JACQVM010000135.1 GCA_016209785.1 Candidatus Melainabacteria bacterium
ACCTCTATGATGCTAGGGTCTATATCTGAGCCAAACAATTGTTTGTCCAAAATCATAGTCAGTGCAGCCTCTGGGGTCATTCCATCTTTTAAATGCTGGATGACCAAGGCTTTGAGTGCAGTTACTAAAATATTCCCTGCACCACAAGCAGGGTCAAAGAATGTAATTGATTTGTTGTTTGTTTCTCGGCTTACAACTCCCATGGTTTGCTCTACAAGAAAAGATGCAATCCAGTCTGGCGTAAACCATTGAGTAAGTGCAGGTATCTGGGCTAGCTGAATATCTTTTGCTCTGGTAGATTGCGGACTTGCTGTGGGTGACATTTGCGTAAGCTGCCAGCGCGGCTGGTTATTGAGGCACCCAAGTACCCAGCCAGGCAATAAAGGATCGTTGAGTAGGACTTTCCAACTTGGTGAGCTGAGTATTGTTTCGATAGCTGCTTTCAAATTGGTAAGTTTTGGCAATGTTGTTATAGGTAAGGACAGCCGTGTTAGGTGTGCTGCAAAGGTGGTTGTATCCTCGATCATTTCTTGATCTTTTACTAAACTTTCAAAGAAAGTATTGGCAGATGAGCCTTTAAGCCATGACGGTGAGATTCCTCGATGTGCTAGACAGGCAGTTGCTACAATTGCCAAGACATATTTGCTTTGTTCGGAAAAACTGCAGTCAGCAAAACATTCTGTAAGTAGAAGTTTGCTTAGCTGCCTTGACAGTTTGCCTGTAAGGGCAAGTTTTTCTCGATGACTCAAGCTATGGCTTATGTTCATGCTTGGTTTGTAGTTTTTCATTGTCTTTCAATAGTTGTCATTTGGTGTATAAAAGCTGTTAGTAAGGTGGACTCAATAACTTGGCCGAGATGGTGTGTCTTTGGCAAGTGAGGTCTGAAAAATCTGGAGCAATCATGGTTAAGGCGGGGCTTGAAGACGTAGTAGCCGCAAGTTCAACAATATGTGATGTCAACGGCAAAGAAGGAAGGCTAATTTACCAGGGCTATGATATCCACGACCTGGCCCAGCAATCTACCTTCGAAGAAGTTGTTTATCTTTTGTGGTTTGGTCGTCTGCCAACCAAGGTAGAGCAGGAGGCTATCTCTAACGAACTACGTGCCAATAGACGACTTCCCGACGAAGTCTTGAAAATAATGAGGTTGTTTCCTAAAACAGCCAACCCGATGGAAGTATTAAGGACTGTTGTTTCGCTGCTTTCTATGTGGGACCTCGATGCTGCTGATGATGGACGTGAGGCTAACATCCGCAAGGCAACCAGATTGACTGCACAGTTTCCTACCATAGTTGCTTCGTGGGACAACATAAGAAATGGCCGGCAAGCAGTAACCCCCAGGGAAGACCTCAACCTTGCTGCAAATTTCTTGTATATGCTCCAAGGCACAATGCCTGATGAGTTAAGTGCTACATCGTTGGATATTGCGCTTATCCTTCATGCTGACCATGAATTAAATGCCTCAACGTTTGCTGCTCGGGTAGCTGCAGCAACACTAACTGACATTCACTCGGCAGTTGTGGCTGCTATAGGCACACTTAAGGGTCCTTTGCACGGTGGTGCCAATCAGGAAGTCATAAAGATGCTTATTAAGATAGGTGAACCAGCCAATGTAGAGCCATACATAAAGCGGATGTTTGAAGAACACAAGAAAGTGATGGGCTTTGGTCACCGTGTATACAAGACAGAGGATCCACGGGCATGGCATTTGCGTAAGATGTCCCAAGAGCTGGGAGTGCAATGTGGTGAGACGAAATGGTATGAAATGTCTCGTAAGGTGGAGGAGTTGGTCTTTCAGGATAAAGGTCTTTATGCCAATGTGGACTTTTATTCTGCTTCGGTTTACTACATGCTAGGAATTCCTATTGACCTTTTCACCCCAATTTTTGCTATGAGTCGTATTTCTGGTTGGGCTGCCCATATCTTAGAGCAGTATGCCAACAATCGACTGATCAGACCGCGAGCAGAGTATATGGGGCCAGCAAATCTAAGCTATGTGAGCCTAGATAATCGCTAAGGCTCTGAGGCATATTCTGCGCGGGATTGATAGGCAACATAAAGACTTTCCAAAAAGAGTTCAGGTGACTGCCCATCTGTGGACATCTCAAGTTTGTTGCCAAAGTAATCCTCTAGTCTTTTTGCTAAGTAAGCACGCTCATTGGCAGACATCTTCTCGCGACGTTCCAAAAAAGTAGCAATGAGATCGTACTCAGCCGGGCTCACACGGCCAATATCAACAGTTGCTTCTGGCAACTTTTGTGTTTTAGTGTTGAGGGCAATTGTTCTTCTTGCCGGCAGTCTCTCCCGAATGACAAGAGTTCCGGCAGCTAGATCTCCAATTCTTCTTTCATGGCGGTCAGCAAGCATGATTACTAAACCAACGAGAGCTAGCCCCATATCAGCTACACGCAGGAGGTTACGGATAATAATTGATGGCCAAGAGACTGGCTGGCCGTTGGACTCGATGACCCGAATGTGAGCCAAGCGCTTACCAGGAGTCTGTCCATGCCAGAGACCTTCAAAAAGTATGTAGTAACCAAACTGGACGGCAACGATGAGCAAAATGCCCGCACCTACTAAATAATATGTGACCACAGTTTTAACTTCTTTAGCTAAAGGCAAGAACTCATCCATAGCCCAGGACGCTGCCAGGCAAGCAATTACGATAAATAAAACCAGGACATAAGTTAAGACCGTATCGACAAAGCACGCTAGTATGCGGTTGCCTAGGCCAGCCAGCTCAAGGTGTAGATCAACGTTTTCTGGGGTAGAGATAAGGTAGTCTGGCTGTCTCATAACGTAATCCTTGGGGTGTCGAGCCTTGGTTTTAGGTTTTGCCAATGAATATTGAACGTTGGGTTCGCAACCGAAGTGTATCGTGGCGACTGCTTGAGGAGCTGCTTGTCAAGATAGAGCGACATGGTTTAGCTAGTTTGGATAGACAGGAGCTTTATAGGCTAGGGCGTCTCTATCGGGCTACTACTGCCGATCTTTCTCGAGCACGCGCACTAAGCCTAGGTGGCGATATACCAGTCTACCTTAATAACCTTGTGGTTAAGGCTCACAACCAAGTCTATCAAAGGACACAAAATCGTCTGAATCAGCTTTTCATGTTTCTTTGGAGAACCTTTCCCATACTGGTGCGGCAAAACATTCTATACATAGCTGTTGCGGTTGGTCTTTTTGTTATGCCTGCTGTCATGTGTTATTTTCTGGTGCTGGACGACGTAAATTTTGCACACTTGGAATTGTTTAAGGGGACTCCTCTCGTGTCCGAGGAATTGTGGCATATGATCGAGCAGCATCAGATGTGGACGGATACGGTGCAGGGATTAAGCCCGGTTATCTCAAGTGAGATAGCCGCAAACAACATTCGTGTGGCGCTTCTTGCTTTTGCGCTTGGGGTCACTGGTGGGCTGGGCACGGCGTGGCTGCTTCTTGTCAATGGCATGATGATTGGTACTGTATTTGGTGCTTGCTTTCTTTATGGCATGGACTATCGGCTTTTGGCTTTTGTAGCCCCTCATGGAGTGCTGGAGCTAGCTTCTATCTTCATTTGCGGAGGTGGTGGGTTGGTGCTTGGAAAGGCTTTGCTCTTTCCAGGGCAACTGCGACGAGCAGATGCCTTAAGGTTGGCCAGCAAGCCTGCAATTGGGCTGTTTGTTGGGTGTTTACCGATTCTACTTGTTGCAGGCAGTATTGAAGGTTTTGTTTCACCACGTACAGACGTTTCTGCTGAGGCAAAATTTCTTGTGAGTCTCAGTACACTGGCCCTTTTGTTCTTGTATTTATTTTTGCCACGTCGACAACCCAATTTCACTCAAGATCCAAGCAACATTAATGGACAAGCTTGATTACAATTAGACTGATAGTTTAGTTGTGCTTTGTCAAGCACGGGTGGTTGGCTAACTCCAATGGTTGGAAGCTCTGTAAAGTTTGCAAATTGTAGCAGACGGACTGTCAGGAGAACAAAAAAAAAGACAAGACGGCCTCTCGGACAGCGCCTTGTCATTGATTGCCTTCTGGCAGTCTTAATGATCTTAACCGAAGGATTTTTTTTGCCGACTGATCTGCCTGGCAAGGTAAGCCTAGCCTCTCATCAGCCGATTGCTCCAAAACTGCCATTTAAATTGACTGAAAGGCTAAGCAACTTAACTGGCTTAATTTTAGGTCAATGTAAGCAACCAAAGCTTCGAGCAGGAATTTTTGTAGTAGAGCCATCGACAGGGTGTTATGTCGATATTGCTGGGCAAGCATCTTTTTCAGCAGCAAGCATGATTAAGATACCCATCTTGGTTGAGCTGCTTAAGCAAATGGACACAAAAACTATAAAGCCTGACCAACGCCTAACTATTCGCCAAGATTTAATTGCAGGAGGCTCTGGATATTTACAATGGCGCCCTGTTGGCTCTTATGTAACGGTTGCTGAAGCAGCAGAGCTCATGATTGTGACCTCAGATAATACTGCTACCAACTTGATCATTGACTTGCTTGGCGGCAAAGAAGTGTGCAATAACGACTACGCTTTGTGGGGATTATCCAGGACAAAAATCTATAACAGTTTGCCGGACTTTGAAGGTACCAATCAGACCAGCCCGTTTGATTTGGTTTATCTTTTGGCCAAGGTAGATAAAGGGGAAATCCTGTCTGCTGAAAGTCGGCAATTTATGTACAAAGTTATGGCTAAAACCAGGATACGAACACTCCTGCCTATGGGTCTAGGTCCGGGCGCTAAAATAATTCACAAAACAGGAGACATTGGAGCCATGGTGGGTGATGCAGGCATTGTCGAAGCTCGCTCTGGTGAGCGCTATTTTGTTGCTGTGCAGGTTGAACGTCCACACAATGACCGGCGCGCCAACAAGCTGGTGCGTGATGTTTCGCGCCTTATTTATCAAGCGCTAATTGAGACAAACGCTCATCCTAAGAGCTAGGTGTTGCGCCCAGGCAGAAGAACTGAAGGAAGATTATTGTGCCGTTTCACCTGACCGAGAAGACGTTGACCATTGCGTACGATGGACTGCGATTCGGTTAGAATTTGCCCAAGGCTATTTAGGTCAGCATCAACCCGGCTTAAAACTGATTCAGCATAATGATCAGCACCTTCTCTGGTTCGCTGGGCTTCTTGGTCTGCCTCGGCACGGATATGCTCGGCTTCCCCCAAGGCTTCCTTGCGCATTTGCTCTACCTCGGTGACCACTTGCTTGCGAATGCGCTCAACTTCTGCTTGGACTGCCTTAAGGAGCTCGGATTCTTGGAGCATGGTCTCAGCTTGCCGTCGTGCCATAGAAATAATTTGCTCGGCACGCCGTTGAGCCTCGGCAATCACCTCGTCACGTGCCTCTAAAACTTCAGCAGCTTCACGAAGTTCTTCTGGCAAGCGAGCCCGTGCTTTGTCTAGCACATCTAAAAATTGGTCAGCATTGATGAACTTATACTTATAAACACCAAATGCATCATCTATCAAATGCTCCAGCAAATCCAAATGCTTATAGATTGAGGTTTGCTTGAAAGCTGTTGTTGTGGGTAAGGTTGCTGTGATGGTCATTTATTCAGCGCCTCTACTGAAATGCCCTTTCAAGTAATTGTTTACTGCAGGAGGTACAAACTGCGAAACGT
>JACQVM010000146.1 GCA_016209785.1 Candidatus Melainabacteria bacterium
ATAGACTTCAATTACGTTAGACTCACCAATAAAGTCATAACCCCAAACCTTGTCAAAAATAAACTCCCGCGACAGCACTTGTTCTGGATACTGCATAAAGAGCCTTAACAAATCAAACTCCTTAGCGCGAAGATCTAGTTGTCGCTCACCACGCTTCACCACCCGATTGAGCTGGTCCATCCAGAGGTCCGCATATGTCAGAATGCCCTCTTGGGGCTTGCGCCTCATTACTGCCCGAATTCTTGCTAAAAGCTCTTCGGTTGCAAAAGGTTTGGTTAGATAGTCATCAGCTCCACTGTCCAAGCCAACTACCCTGTCTCCTACACCATCCTTAGCAGTAAGCATGATCACTGGCACCTTAGAGATTGCTCGAAGCCTCTTGCAGACTTCTACACCGTCCAAGCCAGGAAGCATTACATCCAAAAGAACAAGGTCTGGCTGGTCTTTTTTAAACAGGTCTATCCCTTGATTGCCCTCGTGCGCCACGCTGACCTGATAGCCTTCGTAACCAAGCTCTAGTTCAATAAGGCGGGCGATGTTGACATCGTCTTCAATAATTAGGATCTTCAAGAGTCTCACCTCACATCCAAGTGCCACCCACAGACATTAAACCCTATTCAATTTGCTTCCGTTTAATCTTTTCCTGTCACAATTTCCAATTCGTTACAAGATTAGACTGAAATCCCGCACCAACCTTGACTTCCCGGACGGCAAGTAAGCTCAACACCCCCTGGGCGTTTTAGTGAATGGCTTAATGTCTAAATTAATCTACCAGGCGTTTAATCTACTGCCAAGGGGGAGGTTATCAATTGGTCACATTTTGTTGTCTAGTTATCATTTTGCTTGGTTGTCAAACCCCCGGCGTTAAGCCGGGGTCTGCCCGCATAAGAAAAACAAAGAAGGTGCTGTGCTCAGCATCTACGTGAAGTGCCTACATTCCTGGGCACAAGATGATTAACATCCCTTATTGCCATGATTACCGTGGCTGGTTATGTGAGCCAAGATTCACGCAAAGCAAATCTACAAACAACATCTATACCAGAGCCGAGCTTAAGTTCAACTTTTAAGTGGAACTCACAAGCATTAGCCAAACTGGCACAGACAACGTCTGTGGTTGTAGCGACTTTGCTGGCTGTCCCGGACGCCATTGCACTCATTCCTGGCTCTCCCAGTGCCATCAGTTGGGGCTTAAGAGTCCTACGTGTGTGGGTTGTAGCACTTATCCTCTGGTATGTAGGCTTCTTGACCGTGCTCAATGTAGTCAGATTTTTATCTAAAGGCATTGAAGTTAGCACCTCAGGCATTAAACTCTGGCGTTTTGGCAAGCGTATTCCTTGGGAGCACATTGTTGCCGTAGCAGTTGAAACCCAAGCAGTGTTTTCACGTGTGTTCTGCCTCACGCCGCCTGCCCGCAAGCTCACCTTGTTCATGAAGCGCAAACATGGCAAAGGTCTCATCCCTCAATACATTGCCTCCTTCTTCTTTCAACGAGCTGAGTTTGAAACGTTAGTTTCTACAATTAGCCAAACAAGATTTGACATTGCCTTGACGTCGTCTGATGGCTTAATTTGCCCTGCAGAGGACTTATCAAGACTGAAGACCATCTACACGCTTGCCCACTGGCAACGTCTAGCGCTTTCGCTGGTAATTGCCTTAAGCCTGTCATTTTTCTTGGGGCGCAAAGCAGTGGTCAACTACCTCTACAGTTCAGCCAATAAAGAATTCAATCAGGGGCACTATCTTGCTGCAAAAGAAGGGTACTCAAAGGTGACTTCCCTTGATCCAGCCTTTGCAGTTGCCTGGCATAATCTGGCTGGCGCCGAGTTCCGGCTAGGCAATTTTGCAAAAGCACAAGAATACTGGCAAAGAGCCCTTCTACTTAAGCCTGATCTTGTAGAATCAAAGGTCAGCCTTTCCTATCTTTATATAAAACAGCGCCAATTTGTTAAGGCTCAGGACCTGCTAGAACACGCCTTGCGCCTTGCTCCCAAGAACACAGCAGCACTGGTAAATCTTGCAGACCTTAACATACGCCTGGGGCACACACGTGAAGGCATTAAGATTGCCAGAGCAGTGCTTACTCAAGATCCAGCCAATTGCCTAGCAAATTGTCTTCTGGCTGAAGGGCAGATGCAACTTGGCAGAGCAAAGGAAGCTGCCGAGCTTCTAACACGAGTGTCTCTTGGGTCTAGAGCTGACAACTCTCATACATTCTGCACATTAGTCTTGGGAGAAGTGCAGTTAGCACTAGGTCAGACGGCAGAAGCAGGCCGATTGTTTGATAAAGTTCTAAAAAGTTCTCCAGACAATGTAGATGCACTGCTTGATTTAGGAAAACTCCGGGCTGCCGAAGGTAAACTGCAGGAAGCCGATGACCTTTTCCTTAAGGCAAGCCAAGTTGATGCGTTAAACCCTTGGACATATCTTGAACGAAGCAGAATTCAACTGAGCATGCTCGATCAGGACTTTGCCACCAAATTACTAGACAAGGCTATTGATATACCAACCCAAGATGCTCGCTCGCTTGCACTGGCTGCAGGGCTGTCACTTAAACTTGGCAAACGAGAGCAAGCAGCTAACCTCGCCAAACAGTCGCTTTTCCTTGAACCACTTACCCCAGAAGCAATTTCTGTACTCGAGGCAAGCATAGAATAGCCAGCAGTGGTAAGACAACAATGTTGTCACGGATTTGCAGTGAAACAGGTATGTGGGCCCTACCATAGGCATGGGAATTTTCCCACTGGTAAGCCGAGATGAAATCGCCTAGCCTTACCGCTAACCCTTGGGACTGAAGGCAAAATGCATCAAGCATCAACAATAGCTTCACACACAATACCAAATGCCGGCGTCACCACAATGGTACAGGAGGCAACTAATGTTTTCTATCGGCGTCAACTGCAACATGTATCCACTTTATTTAGAGACTTTGAAGCTCAAGACTTTAGACATCCTGGAAGGCATTCTTTTAGGCAACAAGCAGATTAGCTCACGAAGTAATAGTTCATCAAATGCAGCACAAGATGCCACCATTTTAGCTCGGAGAGTAAACAACCACTCTTATGAGGTAATTGCCCCCTTTGCTGGAAAGTTTGTGGTAGAAGCACATATCTTTGAACGACTCCACAAACCAATAGAGCCAACCAAAACTAGATCAACACTAGGGTCTGGCAGTCAGATTGAAAAACACATCTACCAAAAGTACATTGCAAAGGACTAATTAGGTCACACAGTTGATCCAGTCACAGCCAATGCCCATTCGATGACGGTAGCACATTACAATTTCCCTGTGCATGCCTTGTTGCCTAAGATTAAATCTGCTGTCAAACAGCTTAACTTAAGTCCACAATCTCCTGCCGAGGTATATATGTTCTAGCAGGGGTAGACTTTGGGGTGCCAAAAACTTACCAATAGCAACTCAATCATTTTTTCAATTGCAGATCACATTGGGGGGACCAGAGATGGCATACGATGAGACAGAACGTGATAGCCGTAGATTTGAGAAAAAACCACTATCACCCGAGACAGAGCAGCAAGAGCCAGACGAGTGTCCTTATCATGCTG
>JACQVM010000140.1 GCA_016209785.1 Candidatus Melainabacteria bacterium
CTATCACCCGTGCTCTTGGCGGGGATTACAAAATTGATTGGGAGATGGGCTACCCAGCTACGGTGAACGACCCGTTTGTAACAGACATAATGCATGGTGCTGCCTGCGATCTCCTGGGCGCCGACAATGTCCTTGCTGTTCATCCCAAGACCTGGAGCGAGGACTTTTCCATGCTAGCTCAAGTGGTCCCAGGGGCATTTATGTTCCTTGGAGCTGAGATACAAGGCAGCCGCCGCAGTCACCACAGCCCAACATTTGACATTGATGAGTCAGGGCTTTATATAGGTGCAGCCATTCTTGCCGAGACCGCACGCCGCCTTTTGAGCAGCCTGGAGAGTAGGCAGTGACAGTTTCCCAGGAACACTTAGAGCAACAAATCAATGACTTGTTTGCTATGGAGACACTTCCTGCCAATGCCCTTGTTGTTGTAGAGCAAGTAATAGACGCTCTTGATGATGGATCTATTACCGTGGTTGAAAAGGCAGCGAGTACTCAATGGCATGTAAATGTCTGGGTAAAGAAGGCAATTCTGCTGTACTTTCGTCTTCGCCCAACAGAGCAAATTGAAAGTGGACCGTTTTTTGATAAGGTGCCGCTTAAAACCTTGTCACCGGCTACACACAGGATTGTTCCTTTTTCTTCCATTCGCAAAGGTGCCTTCATAGCTCCCAAAGTAGTTGTTATGGCTCCTAGTTTTATCAACATTGGCGCTTACATTGATGAAGGCTCTATGGTTGATTCGCTGGTGCTGGTTGGCTCCTGTGCCCGGATTGGTAAAAATGTTCATATTGGAGCTGGTACCATTGTCGGTGGCGTGCTGGAGCCGCCCAACAGCCAACCTGTAATCATTGAAGATGGTGCTTTCATTGGCGGCAATTGTGGCATCTATGAAGGTTGCTTGGTGGAGTCCAATGCTGTAGTTGCTGCAGGAACAATAATCACTGGCGGAACACCAATAATTGATATTTCCACCGGCGAGGAATTTTTTGGGCGTGTCCCTAAGAATGCAGTAGTTGTACCTGGTGGTCGCCTGAAGACCAGTGCACATACAGACAGTAGTTTTGTTTTGCAAACACCGCTAATCATAAAGAAGCGCGATCCTAGAGTAAGTGCCAAGGTGGCCCTTGAAGACTCATTGAGAAGCTTTGGCTAGCCTCACAGCATTTGCACTACCTTGCATTACAAATTGTGCAAGCTTGACAAGTCACAAATTTAGTCCTGGTTTCCAAGACAGCAGGGCAACTGTGAAGGATTGCTTTAGAGTTCATAAACTTTGTAAGGTAAGCCATATCCCTACCAAAACCTAATCACCAAGAGAAAAGTACAAACGCCTCAAGCACCTAGCTAGTCTCATCAAACATTAATGGCTCTGAATGCCGTAAGTGGCTAGGTGCATTGGGTTAGTTGTTGTTTGCTAACTGGCTGTGCCTCTTTGTAAATCAAATTACCTTGAAATCCCATAACAAAAGGTGGGGTTGACATGAACAAGATCCGCCTAACCGTTGCTGTCCTGGTGTTGGCTGTCTATTGCTGCATAGCTTCTCCTATCTCAGCGGCTGGTCCTGCCCAGAATCGTGTCTACCAGACCCCGCCAGTGTCTATTGGCAAGGTCCTTTTCGGCCAGGTACAACCTGCCCAGCAGGTAGATCCGCAGAAGTTCTATCACAAGGTCTGGCAACTGGTGAAGGACAACTTCCTGTACCAGGGGCGGCTTTCCGATTGGAATAAGTGGGAGCACAAGTACGACGGGCGTCTTACGACCTTTGCTGATGCTGAAAGGGCCATCTACGACATGCTCGACTCCCTGGGTGATGACTATACGTTCTACAAGAATCGGGTCATGACCAAGGCTGAAGCCCAGGAAGATGATGAGAAGAATGTTGTTTCCTATAAGATGCTGCCCGGCAACATTGGCTACATCAAGATTGCAACCTTTGGCTCCAAGCACACCTCCGATGAGGTCAAGGCTGCGCTAACTTCTCTTTCCTCGGCTGACGCTTACGTGCTTGATCTCCGTGACAATGGCGGTGGCTATGTTCTGGAAGCCTTGAAGATTTTTAGCCTCTTTGTCGACCAGGGCAAGTTCACTAGCCTGAAGGGTTACTACGAGGGCAAGCCCTATGATGAAGAGGTCACCGTCACGGCTACGGAAATTGAGGACAACGAAAACGGCAAAATCACCAAGGCTGCCCGCGAGCCAAACATGACCGGCAACAAGCCAGTAATTGTGCTGGTCAACGGTGACAGTGCCTCTGCTTCTGAGATGCTTTCGGGGGCTCTACGTGACAACAAGCGGGCTGAGCTGCTAGGCACTCAGACCTACGGTAAGGGCATTGCGCAGAATACCTTTGAGCTTGACGGTGGCACCTCCATGCAGATTACCTTTGCACGCTTCTATCCGCCTTGTGGCTCCAACTTTCATGGCGTCGGGCTGACCCCCACCTATGTGGTGAAGCAGCCTCTTGGAAGACAGGATGTTCAGTTTCAGGAAGCTGTGAAGGTACTGCTCAAGAAGCTGGGCCGATAGCTGTGTGTTGTTGTATACGCACATGACAGTAGTGGCCTGGCTTGCTGAATGCGCCAGGTCACTACTGTCGATGCATCTCTCCCGTCTGTCTAACGGTAGGACACTGGCCCTTGAAGCCAGAGGTACAGGTTCAAATCCTGTCGGGAGATCCAAGTGCCGGAGTGGTGGAATTGGCAGACACGCCGGTCC
>JACQVM010000149.1 GCA_016209785.1 Candidatus Melainabacteria bacterium
CCAGCATTTTGCTAACATTTTCATTGATGTTGAATGAGTGCCTGATGATGTCACTTATGCGGTAGAGAAGTTGCTCTTGACCCCTCAGCACCTGTTCCTTGAGCTTGCTTTGCTGCAGCTCCCTGTTCAATTGCTCGAGTGATTGATTGTGTATCGAGACTTTAAAGCTAGCTTGGCGCTCAGCTTCAAATGCTTGCTCTAACCGTTGGGCATAATCTTCCAGCAACTGCCACTGGGTAGCTAGGTCTTTCTCTGTTTTTCTTAAGCGCAAAGATGCCCTTATGCGCGCCATTAGCTCAGCTTCATGGCATGCCTCTAGAAGGCAATCGTCAGCGCCAGCATTTAGACCTTCTATTTTCCCCGTCATACCAGAGTCACAAGCAATAAGAATGACCGGAATGTGCTTCCACTGCGGAAACTCCTTTAAGGCACCCAGGAAAGAAGATCCTGTTGAATCCTTTACCTGTGAGTCTAGAATGATAAGATCTACGCTCTTGCCAGAAAGGGTCTCCAGAGCTTTCTCATAGTTGTCCACCTCAAAAACCTGGTAGCGGCCGCTAATTATTCGCGATAGACGCCGCCTTTCTAATCTGTTGGAATGAACTACTAAGACAGACTCTGCTTCGTAAGTTGGCTTACTTGGTTGGGCTGCTTGTCCTGGTACCGCTGGTGGCAATTTGCTGGATAAATGCTCGCCGATAAGTTTGAGGGTACTCAACTCTTTCTCATCAATTGTCTTGCTTTCATCAAAAAAGATGACACGAATTAGTCCTGTTACTGAAGTTGGCCCGTCGCCTACCCCTTCTAGAATAGGTACAACAGCATACGGGAAGCCCTGAGCAGAACCACCCTTAGCATAGGCACGAGCCAGCACAGGTCTTTGACTTTCCTTAACTTGGTTAGCAATTAAACTGTGTGCCATCGCCAGCGGTTCATGATGCTCATCCTCAAGTGTAGCTGCCAGGCGTGAGGCATGATCATCTTCACTGTGTGCTAGGAAAGACAGGAAGTTTACAATCTCATGCCCACGAACAAGATCAATTAGCCCATAATCGAAGCCTAGAACTTGACAGATGTGCCTGCGGACAGCATCAAAGAACTCCTCGTCTCCAGGGAGCATTTTCTTTTCCAAAAACTTGTCTTTGCTAACCACAGTAGTCCCCACATGCCTCACAAGAGAAGTTTTTAGAGGGACCCGATGACATATAGACCTCAGCCCTATGTTCCGAGTCTAACAGACTGACAGGCTGTCCCTCAACAGTTTTCTCACTGAGGAGGCTTAGGTGTTTGAGTTGACAAAAAACTTGCGCCACCACCATTGGAACATTAGAAGTGTCCACAACTCCTTTCTTCGATCGCAAAAGCCTTCGTTGTGCTCATGGAGCAAATCCTTGATATATGGCCAAACAAAGATGCCTTGACGGGCTACAAATCGTTCACATAAAAGCTCACTGACTGTACTGGCAAACTCTTTCTTCAGCCACCTAGCTACAGGAATGCCAAACCCTTTCTTGGGTCGATGGACTGTTCGAGGTGGCAAGTAAGAAGCCATAGCCTTTTTCAAGAGGTACTTAGTAGTAAGTCCTTTAACCTTTAATGTGGAAGGCAAAGACAAAGCAAACTCTACCAGCGGATATGCCAGAAACGGTAAACGAACCTCTAAGGATGCAGCCATGGATGCTCTATCTGATTTAACCAAAAGATCATCGGGCAAATATGTTGTCATGTCCACATGCATGATTGTGTCTATGACATCCCTCCCTGATTGGGCTAAATGTTCCAACTCTGGATAGAGCTCAGAATCTTGCTTAAGACAAATAAGGCTAGGACTTAAGAGTTTACTTTGTTCAGGAACTGGTATAGAACCCATCCAGCGTAAATGACGCCTCACTGGCTCATCATTGGCGGCTTTGATAAAACGTTTGGCCTTAAAATCAAAGCTTAGGTTGTTGAGGTTCACAGGCAAGCTGTTAATAGCTGGTTCAACTATGTGTTGTCTAAATGTTTGAGGCAAAAGCTGCCACCACATAGCTAAGCGATGAGCTTGATAGGTAGGGTAGCCACCAAATAGCTCATCACCACCTTCTCCAGCTAGGGCTACTGTGACGGTTTTGCGAGTCATTTTAGATAGGAAATAAGTAGGGACTATAGAAGCATCAGCAAAGGGTTCATCAAGAACCCTCCATAAGTCCTCCATGGTGGTGAGTGCAATATCTGGAGTAAAGCAATAGCTCATGTGCTCTGTCCCTAGATGGGAAGCTACTGCTAAGGCATGCTCAGATTCATCGAAAGACTTGTCAGCAAAGCCAATAGAAAATGTCTTAAGCTTGCCTGGACACTGTAGGCTGGCCAAAGCAGCAATGCTTGAAGAGTCCACCCCACCAGACAGAAAGACCCCCAGAGGCACATCAGAAATTAAGCGCAACTTGGTTGATTGGCTCAAGAGGTGCACAAGCTGTTGGGTTGCTTGCTCTTCAGAGATAGTCTCAAATTGTGCTTTTGGCTGCCAATATCTCTGTGTCTTAATTTGGCCATTTTCTATCACCATGTAATGAGCAGGTAAAAGCTTTTCAATTCCTTGAAATATGGAATGAGGCGCTGGGACATATTCCAGGGCAAGATACTTTTGTAAGGCTGTAGGATTAAGTTCGGCGGTGGCTTTAGGATGGGCTAGAATACCTTTAATCTCTGAGCTAAAAATTAGCTGTCCAGCAAAGACCCCCCAGTGCAACGGCTTTTCACCCATTCTGTCTCGTGCCATAAAAAGACGTTGGTTGTTTTGATCCCATAAGGCAAAGGCAAACATGCCTTCAAGAAACTGTAAGCAATCTAGCCCATAATCTTCATATAGATGAACAATGGTCTCCGTGTCGCTCTTGGTAGCAAGCTTGTGTCCACGTGCTAACAGCCTGTCCTGCAAATCTTGAAAGTTATAGATTTCTCCATTAAAGACAAGCCAAATTGTCTTATCTTCATTGGTGATTGGCTGTTGTCCGCTTGTTAAGTCAATTATGGAAAGGCGCGTCATGCCAAGAGCAACCGGGCCAATA
Source organism: Candidatus Melainabacteria bacterium (assembly GCA_016209785.1). Lineage (GTDB taxonomy): Bacteria > Cyanobacteriota > Vampirovibrionia > Obscuribacterales > Obscuribacteraceae > JACQVM01. Next base: position 3,051 of record JACQVM010000149.1, read on the forward strand.
ATCATCCGCCCTTCTTCGTCTGGTCCCCTGTGGA